>DVMA01000005.1 GCA_018715195.1 Candidatus Coproplasma excrementavium
TACAGCGACTGCCGCTGGGGTGGCATTCCGCCCATCAGACGGGCGACATAATTCAGCGCTGCACCTCGGATGCGGACGCCATCTCCAACTTCATATCCAACCAGCTCACCGCGCTCGTGCGCATTGTCATACTCGTAGTGCTTTCGCTCACGCTTATGTTTATGATGGACGTAAAACTTGCGGCCATAGCGGCGGCGTTCATACCCGTGCTTCTGGCATATTCGCTGGTCTTTTACTCCAAGGCGGGCAAGTCCTTCAAAAAGTGTGACGAGGAGGAGGGCGTACTCTCCACGCTCGCGCAGGAAAATCTTACGGGCGTGCGCGTGGTGCGCGCGTTCGGCAGGGAGCGCTATGAGCGCGACAAGTTTGAAAAGCAGAACGTGTACTATACGGGGCTTTGGGTACATATTGAAAAATACCTTGCCATGTACTGGACTTCCAACGACTTTCTTGCCGCGTTGCAGTGCATGCTGCTCATTGTAATAGGCACGCTGTTCTGCCTTGACGGCAGCATAAGTCCCGGCAATCTGGTGGCGTTCATATCCTATAACACAATGCTTATGGGCCCCGTGCGCCAGCTCGGCCGAATAATTTCCAATATGAGCCGCGCGGGCGTATCCATTGCGCGCATAGGCGAAATTATGAACGCCGAGGAAGAGGACTACGGCACGGCTGGCCCGCTTTCGGGCGACATAGAATTCAAAGATGTAAGCTTCAGCTACGAAAAGGGCAAACCCGTGCTCAAAAACGTAAGTTTCACCGTTCCGCAGGGCAGCACGCTCGGCATAATAGGCGGCACGGGCAGCGGCAAGTCCACGCTGATGTACCTTCTGGACAGACTTTATTCCCCCGACGAAGGTTGCATAACCATAGGCGGAAAAAATATAGAGGACATACCGCCCGCAACTGTGCGCGGCAACGTGGGCTTTGTGTTGCAGGAAGGGTATCTGTACTCTGGCACAATTTCTGAAAATATAGCCGCCGCGTCGGAAAACGTGGGGCAGGAGGGCATAGTTCAGGCCGCACAGTCGGCCTGCGTGGACGAAAACATACGCGCCTTTTCGGCGGGTTACGATACGATTGTGGGCGAACGCGGCGTAACGCTTTCGGGCGGTCAGAAGCAGAGGGTCTCCATTGCGCGTACTCTTCTGCGCGCCACTCCTTACATAATCTTCGATGATTCGCTCTCCGCCGTGGACAGCGATACCGATGCCGCAATACGCGCGCGCCTTGCCCGCAGATTTTCGGGCGCGACGGTCATACTCATATCCCACCGCATAACCACCGTTATGCACGCGGACAACATAATCGTAATGGAAAACGGCGAGATAGCCGAAAGCGGTACAAACCACGAATTGCTTGAAAAGGACGGCATTTACCGCCGCATATACGATATGCAGATGAGCCTTCCCGAAGAGCTTAAAAAGGAGGTCGGCTATGAAGAATAATCAGAGTGCGGCCGCGGGCAAAAAACTTAAATTTTTCGGACTGCCCAAGCTGAAGCCGTTCCTTTCCACGTATAAGCTGATGTTCCTTGCAATGACGGCCAGCGTTGTGCTTGTGGGCGTGTTCAATACAATATTGCCGCTCTTCCAGCAGTACGCTTTCGATAATTTCATTGCAAACGGCACCACGGAGGGGCTCGTTCCCTTCATACTGCTGTACATTGCCTGCCTGCTCCTTACAATGGCGCTGGACTTTGTCGCCTCTTTCGACTGTTGCAAGCTGGAAATGTATGTGCTGCGCGATATGCGCCGCACGGCGTTCAACCATCTTCAGACGCTCTCCGTGTCCTATTTCAACATAAACAGCGTCGGCAGAATACACGCCCGCGTTATGAGCGATACTTCCAGCATATCCTCAATAATTTCCTGGGACGTGTACCAGGGCGGCTACAACGTTGTGTACGTGCTCAGCGCCATAGTCATAATGCTCATTCTCGACCCCGTGCTTGCGCTGTGCGTTATCGTGGTAGTGCCGCTCGTTGCAATTGTTTCGTGCTATTTCCAGCGCAGACTCACCGTTCTTAACCGCCGCGTGCGCGAAATTAACTCGGAAATTACAGGCGGATTCAACGAAGGGATAACGGGCGTAGCCACCTCCAAAACTCTCGCCATAGAGCGCAAGCAGGATAAAAAATTCTTCTCTTCCACGGAGAGAATGCGGCGCGAGGGCACGCGCCTCGGACACAACCGCGCGCTGTTCTACACTATAATAGCCTTTGCCTCCTCGGTTGCGCTCGCTTTAGTGCTCTGGTACGGCGGCGCGCTGACTATGCAGAACGTTATCAAACTCGGCACGCTGACTGTGTTTATGACGTACGCGCAGGGCATAATGTCGCCCGTGCAGTGGTCGGTGGACGCCATTGCCGACCTCATAACGGTAAAGGTCAACGTTGAAAGGCTTACGGCTCTTCTGGAAACAAAGAGTGATGTGGCCGACACTCCCGAAGTAATAGAAAAGTACGGCGACACGTTCAATCCCAAAAAGGAGAACTGGGAGACGCTTGAAGGCGACATTGAGTTCAAAGATGTAACTTTCAAGTATCCCGATGGCGACGAGTACGTGCTCGAACACTTCAACTTAAAAGTGCCGCGCGGCACAAACGTGGCGATAGTAGGTGAAACTGGTGCGGGCAAGTCCACGCTGGTAAACCTTGTATGCAGGTTCTTTGAACCTACCGAGGGCGCCGTGCTCATAGACGGCCGCGACGCGCGCGAGCGTTCGGTAGGCTGGCTGCACAGCCACATAGGCTATGTGTTGCAGACGCCGCACTTGTTCTCCGGCACCGTGCGCGAAAATCTTTTGTACGGCAGGGAGGACGCCACCGACGAACAGCTGATGGAGGCGTGCAAAAGCGTCAATGCGGATAAAATAATTGCCAGACTGGATAACGGGCTGGACAGTCAGGTCGGCGAGGGTGGCAACAACCTCTCCACGGGAGAAAAACAGCTTCTTTCCTTTGCCCGTGCAATTCTTGCAGACCCCGCAATCTTTGTTCTGGATGAGGCCACGTCCTCGATAGATACTCTCACCGAGCGGCTCATTCAGGACGCCATTGAAAAGCTTATGCGCGGCAGAACCAGTTTTGTAATCGCCCACAGGCTCTCCACAATCCGCTCGGCGGACGTAATTCTTGTCGTACACGAGGGCAAAATCGTTGAACGCGGCAGGCACGAGGAGTTGCTTGCAAAGCGCGGCTATTATTACAATCTTTACATAAAGCAGTTCCGCGAAGAAAAGCTCAAATCTATTTAAAATATTCCGCGTAAAATTGTCGGCGTTAAGCTATCTGTCTGTTCACGGCTTGTTTTGTATAAATTTCAGTAATTTTTATGGCTTAAAACGGGCGGCAGACGCAAAAAGTGCGTCTGCCGCCATAAATTTTATCAAAAGCTGATGCTATGCTATAAAAACATATAAAAGTATTGACAAGTAAACTATGCTGTAGTACAATATAATTGCAAACAAAACTTGTGCCAAAGGCACGGGAGGTACATATATGGCGGCAAAATTCAAACTTGAACTTTTAAACGGCGTAAAGGAGGCCCGCAAGGCGCGCGGCTGGTCGCAGTCTGACCTCGCGCAGATGGTGGGCGTATCCCGCAATACAATAAGCAGCATAGAAACGGGCACTTTCAACCCCACGGCCAAACTTGCGGCAATACTGTGCATCGCTCTCGATAAAAAGTTTGAAGAGCTGTTCTGGTTCGCCGAATAATCTTTTGGCGGCGGAAAAAGTCTGTAATTTTTTGTAATTTCAAAGCGGCGCGGCAGACCTTG
>DVMA01000039.1 GCA_018715195.1 Candidatus Coproplasma excrementavium
GCTTATTTCAATGTTTTCGTCGTACCACAGCGCGGCGCGGCAGACCTTGAAAGGTCTGCTGCGCCGCTTTCTTCTCATTATATGATGTAAAAAATTTACGTTTAATTTAAAAATTATCGTAAAAAATTTACTTTAAAGGATAAATTTTCTTTCCCGCCTCGTAAACCTCTGCGCAAATCTTTCTGCGGCTGTCCTTTGTTACAATAAGGCTGCCAATGCTGTCCGCGCATATTTTTCCGCTTTCGGGGTTCTTTATGGAAACAATTCCGCCCTTTATCGTGGCATCAACGTCGCTGTACTCAAAGGTAAGGTCACAGTCTTCTGTGGTGCAGTCAATAAGTTTAAGTCCCTCGCAGTAGCAAAGCGGCTGTGTGCCCTTTATATGGCAGCGCACAAGCGTAAGGCTTTTGGAATACCACGCCGTGTATTCTCCGCCAATGAAGCTGTCGTATACGGTAACGTTCTCAGCGTGCCAGAAGGCGTCCTTCGTCTGGAACCTGCAATTTCTGAATACAGAATTTTTTATGTACTGAAAGGTATATTTGCCTTCCAGGTCAAGTTCTTCGGCGTCTATGTTCTGTCCTTCAAAAAAGGCGTACATTGAATTCAGCTTTACATCTTTAAGCTTTATGTTGCGGCTGCGCCAGCCGAACTCGGGGGAATTTATCGTATCTCTCTTCAGTACAACGTTGCTGCATTCGCGCACGGCCTTAATTCCGCCCAGCTCGCTGTCGCTTATTTCAATGTTTTCGTCGTACCACAGCGCGGCGCGGCAGTTTTCTGTCTGCGTGCAACCCGTCATTTTAAGGTTTTTGCAGTGCCAGAGGGGGTATCTTAAATCAAACCTGCAATTTTTAACGGATATGTTCGCACATTCTTTAAGCGCGGACTCGCCGTCTGCGGGGCCTTCAAAACGGCAGTCCTCTATTTCTGCGTCCTCGCAGGCGTAAAGGGCGCGTTCCTCGTCAAAGCTCTTATTCTTAATCTTTATCATAATTTAACCGTAAGTTAATCTCTGCGCAGTCGCCGCGCAAAGCTGCAAAAAATCTTTTCTGTAATATTATACACTCGTACGCCTCTCTTGTAAAATAATTTGGCTGCTTGCGGCATACCTCTTTATTGGCCGAATATATGCCTTGCAGGCATAGTTTTTGTATTCAGCTCAATGTATGGTCATATTTTCAACTGTAAAGTTGTGCAAATAATGCAATATAATCCCATATATTTGTTGTCCGCGGCAATTAACGGCAGAATTTTGTCTTGTCTTTTAAATGGGTATGTGTTATACTTGTTGCATACCGCAGCGCCGCGGACAAACGTTCCCGGTGCGAAAGGGTAGGGGGAATAATGGTAATAAATTACGGCTCGGCCGCATATTTCATACCGTTCATAGCGACAGCCGCTTTCGTTGCCTTGCTGTATTTTATTTTCCGCAGGCGTTCGGCTCGCATGCAGACGGCGGTTATTTTTGTCATATGCGCGGCCAATATTCTGCAACACTTTTTAAAACAGTTCATATATCCGCACTATGCGGGCATGGCATATCCCGACCTTATCAACACGGCGTACAATATGTGCGCAACGCTGATTATCATAACGCCATTCGTGCTGTTTTCCAAGAATTCGGCTTTCAGACCGTTTCTTGCGTGTGTCGGTACGGTGGCTGGGGTGCTTACAATGATTGTGCCGCACTGGTACATAGGCCAGACTTTCTTTCAGTGGGACGTTCTGCGCTACTATCTGTGCCACGGTCTGCTCGTTTCAACGTCGCTGTTGCCCGCGCTGTGGGGGCTTTATAAATTCCGTTGGTACGACTTTATAAAATTCCCCTTTCTGTTTTTCCTGCTGCTCATTCTCATTGCGTTCAACGACCTCGTGTTCTGGTGCCTGGGAGTGGTGGGAAACTACGCGGACGGAAATTTTTTCGACTTCATCTATCAGGCCAACCCATGCTGGATGATGCATCCGAACGATGGTTTCGGCTTTGTGAGAGACATAATCGACATATTTACCCCCGACATATTCTTCGGCGACGGGGCAAAACCGTACACGCCGATACTGTGGTATGCAATACCCGTAACTCTTCTTTTCTGGGTGCTCGGCTTTATTGTATGCACTCTTATCGACAGACGCAGATTTGTCTGCGATATGCGCGCCTTCTGCGCATTTATCCGCAGAATATTCGGCCGCAGTAAAGTAATTCCTGTAAGGGGCAATAAAATAAAATACGCAAAACCACGCTTTTCGTCGGTGCGCAGAACACGCCGTAAATAGGCCATATATGCGGTCCAATTGTGCGGTGCAACCTTGTACTGTTCTGACCGCTGAATGGCTTCAACATTGGTTGGCGCATATATGCGGGTCAATTGCATATATGTAAGTCGCAAGACTTTGTTTTAAGTTATTAAATGCCGCATATATGCCGTGCAATCATAATTCGGCAAAGCGGCTCAAAAATACAGGAAATATATATTCATTTGCACATATGTGCGGGTCAATTAAAAAACGGCGGCATAAGCTGTGCCGTTTGCAGCGGGAAAATGAGAAGTATATTTAAAGGGTAAAACTGCAATGCTTTTCAACAACTTCAAAAGGGACCCGGCGCCCTACGTCTTTGCAATGTTCGCCTTTATAGGCGGCTTTCTGGAAGCGTTTACATTCGCTCTTCACGGCGGTGTGTTCTGTAACGCGCAGACGGGTAACCTGGTAATGCTTGTAATCGACTTTGTACAGGGCAATATTTCCGGCGGGCTCAAATACCTTTACTCCATTCTGGCGTACATAGCGGGCATTTTCCTCTCTACCGTGGTGCCTGCCCGCTTTAAAAAGGTGAACTGGCCGCTCGTCGTTACCGCGGCGGAAATAGTAATTCTTGTAGGAATAGCGTTCATTCCTCAGGGTGCGGAAAACTGGTATACGTATGTAACGGTATCCTTTGTCTGCTCTGTACAGTACAATACCTTTACCAAACTGCGCGGAGTGGCGCTTGCAACCACTTTCTGCACAAACAATATCCGCCAGACGGTAATGCATTTTGTAAAGGGTGTATCCGAAAAAGACCGCGCGGAATTTAAAAAGAGTGCCACATATGCCTTTGTTATTCTGTGTTTTGCAATAGGCGCGGCGGTCGGAGTTCTCTCTGCGGGCGAGCTTGGCAACTACTGCATAATAATATGTTCCGTTCTGCTTCTGCCCGTGCTTGCGCTTTTTGTCACTGACAGCACACTGTCTGTAAAAATGCGCCGTATGGTAGCTGCGGAGAGCCAATCTGTGACGGAGTATGACAAAGAATTGCCTGCCGTTCCCGATGACGGAGTAAAAGTTTCCGAGAAAAATGCTTTGACTTCGGAAAGCATTTCTGTATCTGACAGCGTTGCGTCTGAAGAAAATATGGCAAACGGCACGGCTGAATCTTCATGTGACGTCCCTTCGGAAGAGAAAAGCGTGGAGAGAAGATAGTTTTTTACAAGAAAAATACAATAATGTGACGGCCGTCTGCGTACATAAAAGCGTGTATGCGGGCGGCTGTATTTTTTTCATCTTGCGCAAAATTAAAATTTCTTTAAAAAATTTTTGCCGAGGGTATTGACAAACGGTTAAAGCGCTGTTATAATGATGACAATTTAATAGACTAAATCGTTGAAGTAAAAGAGTAACTCGCGTAAAGTCGGCTTTTAAGAGAGCCGCGGATGGTGGAAGCGTGGCGGCGACTGCGGGTGAATGGGTTACTGAGAGCGGATGTGAAGGCGCCTTCGGCGCTGGGTAGCTTCCGACGGGTCTTTCCCGTTACAGAAAGAGGGCATTGACTGATGCCCGTAAAAGAGGCTGTTTTATATGTCGGCTTAAAATAAGGATAACGGCATATAACAGTGAAATTGGGTGGCAACACGGATAAATTCGTCCCAAACGGATTTACCCGTGTTTTTTGTTTTTTACGCAAAATCGTTCAGGCGTAAAACAAATTGCCCCGCATATATGCGTCAATTATTAAAGGTTTGGGCTATTAAAGAATTTTAACCGCCGCAAAAACTCAGTGCGGCAACAGACAAATCCAAGGAGGTAAATTAAAATGTCTGCACGTAAAATTCCCTACAAAATCTATCTTTCTGAAGAAGAGATGCCCAAAGCTTGGATCAACCTCAATGCGTTTATGCACGGCCATCAGCCCTTCCGCACGCCTGACGGCAAGCCCTGCACGGCTGAACAGCTCGAGCAGGTGTTCTGCACCGAATGTGTAAAGCAGGAACTTAACTATACAGATAAATATATAGAAATACCCCAGGGCATACGCGATTTTTATACAAACTTCCGTCCGTCGCCGTTGGTGCGCGCATACTTCCTGGAAAAAAAGCTTAATACGCCCGCGGAAATTTATTATAAGTTTGAAGGCAACAATACATCCGGTTCGCATAAGCTCAACTCTGCCGCCGCGCAGGCATATTATGCAAAACAGCAGGGACTTACTTCCGTCACTACGGAAACGGGTGCAGGGCAGTGGGGCACGGCGCTTGCAATGGCCTGCGCATTCTACGGACTTGACCTCAAGGTGTATATGGTAAAAACTTCCTATGAGCAGAAACCCTACCGCAAGGAAGTTATAAAGACATACGGCGCGGACGTAATTCCCTCGCCTTCGGATACGACCGAGGCGGGCAGAAAAATTCTTGCCGAATTTCCTGGTACCGGCGGCTCGCTCGGCTGTGCCATTGCAGAGGCGGTGGAGATGGCCGTCAAGACGCCCGGTTGCAGATATGTGCTCGGCTCCGTGCTCGATCACGTGCTTATGCACCAGACGGTAATAGGTCTGGAGTCAAAGACGGCGCTCGATAAATACGGCGTTCGTCCCGACATCGTAATAGGCTGCGTCGGAGGCGGTTCTAACTTCGGCGGACTAATCGCTCCCTATATGGCTGAAAAGCTTGAAGGTAAAAATGATATCACGTTTATTGGCGTAGAGCCTGCAAGCTGTCCTTCGATGACGCGAGGAAAGTATGCCTACGACTTCTGCGACAGTGCAAAGATTACGCCGCTTGCAAAGATGTATACGCTAGGTTGTGAGTTTATGCCTTCACCCGACCATGCGGGC
>DVMA01000040.1 GCA_018715195.1 Candidatus Coproplasma excrementavium
CCGCGGCGTTGAGCCGCGGAGCGCCGCCTTTAATCAGTTCTTTACAAGTATCGCCTTTATTCTCTTTACGCCCGCAGACACGTTCTCCTGCTTTGCAATTTTGAACGTACCGAGAACGCCCGTGCGCTCCACGTGGGGACCGCCGCATATCTCCTTGGAGAAATCGCCTATCGTGTAGGTCTTTACCCTTTCGCCGTACTTGCCTTCGAAAAGACCGGTAAAGCCCTGCTCCTTGGCCTCTTCAAGCGACATCTCCTTCATTACTACAGGCTCGTCCTTGGCGATTTCGCCGTTGACGAGGTCCTCCACCTGCTTTACCTCTTCGGGCGTGAGCTTGCGGGGGAAGTTGAAGTCGAAACGCAGTCTCTCTTCGGTGATGTTGGAGCCCTTCTGGTTTACTTCGGGTCCGCACACCTTTTTGAGCGCCGCGTGCAGAAGGTGGGTTGCCGTATGCAGTTTAGTCGTCTCCTCCTTGTGGTCGGCAAGGCCGCAGGCAAACTTCTGCTCGCTGCCCGCGCGGGACTTTTCCTGGTGCTCGGCAAATGCCTTGGTGTAGCCTTCCGCGTCCACGGTGAGACCCTTTTCGCGGGCCATCTCCATGGTTATTTCAACGGGGAAGCCGTAGGTATCGTACAGTCTGAAAGCCGAATGACCGTCTATCATGCCGCCTGCGGGGAGCGCGGAGGCAACTTTTTCGAACTCTTTGAGACCCTGCTTGAGCGTAGCGGAGAACTTGTCCTCCTCCTTGTTCAGCTCCTCCGCGATGTGCGCGGCGTTGCGGGTGAGTTCGGAATATACGTCCTTATACTTTTCTATTATGGTTTTGGAAACTTCGTTGAGCGCGCCCTTGGGCAGGTCGATGTTGCGGCCGTAGCGCACCGCGCGGCGGATTACTCTGCGCAGAATGTAGCCCTGGTCGGTGTTGGAGGGCACAATGCCGTGGTCGTCGCCGAGCATGAAGGTAGCCGTGCGCACGTGGTCGAGCACTACTCGGAAGGCCTTGGTCACTTCCTCGCTCTCGCCGTACTTTTTGCCCGTGAGCTCTTCTATTTTGGCGATTGCGTTTTCAAATATATCCGTTTCGTATACGCTTTCAACGCCGTTGAGTATGCACAGCGTGCGTTCAAGTCCCATGCCGGTATCTACGTTGCGCTGTTTCAGGGGTTCGTACGTGCCCTCGGCAGTCTTGTTGTATTGCATGAACACGTCGTTCCATATCTCGAGGAAGGTGCCCTTCTGAGCCTTGTCGAACTCGTCAGAACCGAGCCTGTCCGCATCGGCGTGGTTGCGTATTATGTGCATTTCGGTATCGGGACCGCAGGGACCGGTAGTGCCCGCGGGACCCCACCAGTTGCCCGACTTGGGCAAGAAGAAGATGTGTTCGGGCTTTATGCCGCACTTTTTCCACAGTTCGGCGCTCTCGGTGTCGCGGGGGCAGTCCTCGTCGCCCGCAAAGCAGGTTACGGCGATGTCCTCTACGGGTATGCCGAGGTAGTCGGGCGAGGTTAAAAATTCAAACGACCAGGGAATCATCTGCTGTTTGAAATAGTCGCCGAGCGACCAGTTGCCGAGCATTTCGAAGAATGTGCAGTGGGAAGAATCGCCCACCTCGTCTATATCGCCGGTGCGCACGCACTTCTGCACGTCGGTGAGTCTGTTGCCCGCGGGGTGCTTTTCGCCCAGCAGGTAGGGAACGAGCGGGTGCATGCCGGCCGTGGTGAAGAGCACGGTGGGATCGTTTTCGGGAATGAGCGACGCCGAGGGAATTATGGCGTGGCCCTTGGATTTGAAGAAATTGAGATACATCTCTCTCAGAGATTCGGAAGTCAGTTTTTTCATAGAAATGCCTTACTTAATACCTTATATATTTATATGGCGTACGCATGTGCGCGGCTTTGCGCGCGGTGCGCCGTTTATTTTTTGATTACTTCGTAGCCGTCCTTGCCATCCTTTACGGAGTAGCCGAGGGCGTCAATTTTACCGCGCAGCTCGTCGGCGAGCGGCCAGTTTCTGTCCTTTTTGGCCTGCCAGCGCTGTGCGGCGAGCTCATTGACCTCTGCGGGAATTTCCACGGCGTTCTTTGCCGCAACTTCCGCAAGGTAGTCCGCGCAGCTCTTTTTGAACAGACCGAGCAGAGAATAGGTCTTTCTCACCTGAAGAGCGTCCTCCGCGGCGGAGGCGTCCCCCGCGGCGACTTTTGCAGACATCTTCTTGAATATGCCGAACAGGTCGGACAGAGCGAGCGCGGTGTTGAAATCGTCGTCCATGCACTTATCGAAGGCGGCGTCTATTTCGGGGTTACCCTTTTCGGCCTTGCCCATGCCCTCCGCCTTCTGCAATATCTTGTAGAACTCGGTGAGGTGCTTTTCCGCCTCGGGGAAGAGCGTATCGGTGATGTTTATGTCGTTGCGGTAGTTGGTCTGAAGAAGAGCAAACTTGATTGCCTCGTTGGTGTACTTTTTGAGCAGGTCTTCAAGGAGCAGACTGTTGCCGAGCGACTTGGACATCTTCTGTCCGTTGACCTTTATGAGGCCGTTGTGCGTCCAGTACTTTGCAAACTGCTTGCCCGTGAGGCTCTCGCTCTGCGCAATCTCGTTTTCGTGATGGGGGAAAATGAGGTCGCGGCCGCCGCCGTGAATATCTATCTGGTCGCCGAATGCCGCGCGGTTCATTGCGGAGCACTCTATATGCCAACCGGGACGACCCTCGCCCCAGGGCGAAGTCCAGTGAATTTCGCCGGGCTTTGCCGCCTTCCACAGCGCGAAGTCCGCGGGGTTCTTCTTCTCGTCCGCGTTCTCCACGCGCACGCCGTCCAGCATGTCTTCAACCGAGCGGTTGGAAAGGCAGCCGTATGCGGGGAAGCTGGCCACGTTAAAGTATACGTTGCCGCTGGGTGCGGCATATGCGTGACCTTTTTCTATCAGCTTGCTTACGAAATCTATTATGTTGCCGATGTTTTCGGTTGCTTTGAGCCATACGTCGGGGTCGTCCACGCCGAATTCGCGCATGATTTTATCCGTCTTTTCAATCATCATGGCGGCGTACTTGTCGGCGGGAATGCCCGTCTCCTTGCTCTTTGCTATAATCTTATCGTCAACGTCCGTGTAGTTGCGCGCATACTTTACATTGTAACCCTTCTTCTGAAGGTACTTGCGCATTATGTCGTAAATGAGCGCCTGAAAGCCGTGGCCGATGTGAGGTTCGCCCGAGACGGTTATGCCGCAGGCGTACATTTTGACCTTGCCCTCCTCTAAGGGAGAGAACTCTTCCTTGCGCCTTGTAAGCGTGTTGTATATCTTCATTAAATCACTTCCTTGCACGCGCGGCAAGTATTTTGCCGCACTTTTATATAATTATGTGAATATTTTTTTTGTTTTTATAATCGCGCCGAGCGCGGACATCTGTTTCGCGGCGGCAATATTTATTACAAAAATGTGCATTGGTTGCGGCATATTGCCGCACCTTTTACTGTTTGGACTGCTCAGAAGAGTCGGAATTTTCCTCATCGCGGGCGGGCGACTGCAACGCCTCGGTAAGGGAGGTGTCCCTTACGGGCTGCGAACACTTTATCTCGTTTATGAACGCCTCCTCCGCGGGGGTGTACACGGGGAATACGTCCTCGCCCACCATCTTGCGCATTTCGCTTTCCAGCCTTATCACCCTTTCGCGCAGACGGCAGATTTCCTTTGCGTAGGGATCGCCCTTCTCCTGATAGAGGTCCACGCCCTCCTTGCTGCCGCCTATTCTCACCACGCGCGCGGGCACGCCCACGACGGTTGCGTGAGGGGGCACGTCTTTGAGCACCACGGCGCCCGCGCCGACTTTGGCGCAGTCGCCCACGGTTATGCCGCCGAGCACCTTTGCGCCCGCCGAAATTACGCAGTTTTTGCCCACGGTGGGATGACGCTTGCCCGTCTCCTTGCCCGTGCCGCCGAGCGTTACGCCCTGGTATATGACGGTGCCTTCACCCACTTCCGCGGTTTCGCCTATGACTACACCCGCGCCGTGGTCGATGAATACGCCCGGAGCAATTTTGGCCGCGGGGTGAATTTCTATGCCCGTGAAAAACTTTGCCCACTGGCTTAAAATGCGGGCAATGAGCTTTAACTTTATCTTATAGAAAAAGGCCGCCGCCCTGTGCCAGGAAAGGGCGTGTACGCCCGAATACGTAAGCCATATTTCAAACTTGCTGCGCGCCGCGGGGTCGTTCACTTTTGCGGCATTGATGTCTGCGCGTAACCTTTTGAAAAACATAAAATACTCCGTTTTTTATCGCCGCGGGAGAAAATTGCGTAACCCTTGCGGCCGATTTTTCTTATTTGAATTTAGCCCGCAAAAACCCGCCGATTACGGCGTTATCTGCGGCATATATGCGGGGCAATTGCTCTGTACACGTTTTTTTGCTCATTTTGCAAAGTTTTTGAATGATTGCGGCATATGTGCGGGGCAATGCCATATGCGCCGAAAGTTAAGTCAACTTTTTTGGAGCAATAAAAAAGGCCCCTGCATACTTTCTACATATGCAAAGGCGCATGACCGCTGTTCCACTCTGCTTCCGCCGCAAAAAAAGCGGCGCTCGTTACGCTCTGTCACGGGAGCTCCCGCGGGGGCATTTCCTCCCCCGTTCTTGAACGGATGTCCGTTCAGACGGCGCATACCTGCCGCGGCGTCTGCGGGATTTTCAGCTACCTCCCGCTCTCTGCAAAAAAGCCGTGCGACATTTTTTCCGTCCTGCGAATGTGTTAAGTTGCAATTACAGTTAAATTATAATATATGCCCGCAATTTAGGCAAGTGTTTTTTTGATGTTGCTCCGCTGTATTTTTTGCGCCGCAGATTTATCCGCGCCGCCGCGCCGTCCGCGAGAAAGTGAGGCGGGCTTTAAGGCAAAAATCAGCCGTTCTTTGCGTCCAGTTTGAACACGTCGCGCGACTTGCCTATGACCAGTATATGGTCGGCCGCACGGAAATGATAGTCGGGCATGGGCGTGGGGTCAAGCGTTTCGTCGTTCTTTATGGCGACTATGTTGACCTTATAGCGGCTCCTGACTTCCAGTTCGGCTATCGATTTGCCCTCCCACGATTTTAAAATGGGCACTTCGAATATGGCATACCCGCCCGTAAGCTGAATGTAGTCGTAAATGTTGTTGCCGCCCATGCGCATCGCCAGTCTGTCAGTCGCGTCGCCGTCGGCGTAGACGATTTCGTCCGCGCCCACTTTGCGCAGAAGGTCGCACTCTATCTCGCTGCGCGCACGCGTAATGACATACCTTGCGCCGAGCCTCTTTAAGAGCATGGTAGTTATCATCGAGGCCTCGAAGTCATCGCCGAGCGTTATGCACACCACGTCGTACGAGGGGATATCCAACTCGCGCAGAACGTCCTCGTTGGTGAAATCGCCTATCTGCGCATCGGCAAAGCGCGTTGCAAGCCTCTCTATGCTGGCCGCGTTGCGGTCGAATATAAGCACGTCGTGGCCGAGGTCCTGCATCTTTTCGGCAAGATGTGCGCCGAATTTACCCATTCCTATTATTAAAACACTCTTTTTCATAATCTGCCTTTATGTGGCGGCGGGTTGCGCCGCGCTAATTATGCCCTGTCAGCCTATCATTATGTGTTCGGGAAGCCTTGTTATCGCGGGAGGACGACGGGTCTCCGAGAACACGAGTATGAGCGTATAGCCGCCCACGCGGCCGAAGAACATGAGAAGTATTATTATCAGTTTGGAAACAACCGAAAGTTCGGCCGTTATGCCCATTGTAAGTCCCGTTGCGCTTATGGCCGAAATCACTTCGAAAAGCACGTTTTTAAAGCCTATCACGTTGGGTACCTGCTCGCCCGCCACAACGGTGGACCACTCGCCGTAGTCCGACTGGTAGGGCGTTCCTCCGTCAATTCCGCATATAACGAATACGCTTATTATTATGGCCAGAACGTACAGCATTGTAACGGTTACGGAGTTGATTACGTCGTCGGGCTCCACTCCGCGCTTGAATATGCGCACCTGCTTTTCGCGGCGGCAGGCGGCTATCATTGTCATAAGCAGCACCGCAAACGTGGTTATTTTTACGCCGCCCGCGGTTGACCCGGGGCTGCCGCCTATGAACATGAGCATATTGGTGAGAAGATACGCTCCGTCCGAAAAATAGTTCATATCCACCGTGTAGTGCCCCGCCGTTCTGGGCGTTACCGCAAAGAACAGACTGTTGAGCACCTTGTCCACGGCGTTCATGTCGCCTATCGTACCCTTATTGTTCCACTCGAACGCCATAAACAGCGCCCAGCCGAGAAGAAGTATGCTGCCCGTTGTGGTGAGCACCACCTTTGTGTGCAGCGAATAGCGCGAGGGACGGAAACGGTTCTTTATTATGTCGTACCAGACATAAAATCCGAGGCCGCCGATGACTATCAGCATCATGACCACAATCATAAACAGCGGGTCGGAATTGTGGCCTGACAGAGAGTAATCGCTGCCCGCACCCGTAAGCGAAAAGCCCGCGTTGCAGAAGGATGACACCGAGGTGAACACCGCCTGCCATATGCCCAGTCCCCAGCCGTATTCGGGAATGAAGCTTATGCAAAGCAGCACCGCGCCGAGAAATTCCAGCGAAAAAGTGCCTATGAAGATGTATTTGAGCAGCTCTTTGAGCCCCTTCATTTTAAGGCCGCCCGCTGACTGCATTGCAAGCTTTCTGTCCGAAAGCGTGACGTCCTTCTTCATGTACATCATGAAGAGGGAAATGATGGTGATAAAGCCCAGTCCGCCTATCTGAATGAGCAGCAGTATTACTGCCTGGCCGAACCCCGTAAAATGTGAGTACACATCCACCACGGTGTGGCCGGTAACGCACGTCGCGCTGGTGGCGGTGAATATCGCCGTGAGGAAGTCTGACTTGCCCCCTTTCACCGCGGCGGGAATGCTCAGAAGGCCCGCGCCCGCAAATATGACAAGCACGAAACTGGCTACCACGATGGCTATCGGGCGGAATTTAATTCTTCTTATTCTCATAATTTTTCTGAAACCTGCAATGCGCAAAAGTTACCTTTCCGCGCAAATACAGAGTAATTTTAGCACAACAGCACACAAAAGTCAAGATATGCGCATAAATTGACGCGCCTCGCCCGCTTGTCACTCCTTATGAAAGTTTTTAACAGATTATTTGTATATATTTGTTACAATTGTTAATATAACCCTTGACTTTGCGAGGGAATTATAATATAATAGTACCAAACAAATAATAAGTGTTAAATTAGAACAAAGGAGATACGCAACGTGAAACGTGAAAGATTGGAAGAAGTCGCTGAAATACTTGATAAACGCGGCAAAATGACGCTGGAACAGCTTGAAGAAGCCTTCCCCGACGTCTCACAGATGACTTTAAGGCGCGACCTTTCACAGTTGGAAATGGACGGCAGAGTCATCCGCATTCGCGGCGGCGCAATGTCCGTTAAAGAAGTACAGAAAGTTTCGGGCGAGGCCTACACCAAAAAGACTACCGTCAACATGGACGCGAAAATTGTAATCGCGCAGAAGGCTGCCACACTCATAGACGAGGGCACCAGCATCTTCATAGACGGCGGCACTACGGCAATGTACCTTTCCAAGGAAATGCCTGACATAAAGTGCAATATATTCACCAACGGCATAGCCGTTGCAATGGAACTTGCGCAGAAGAAAAATGTGGAGATAACCGTTGTGGGCGGTCAGCTCATGAAGGATAACCTTTCCACCTCCTCCCCTGCCGCAAAGGAATACTTTAACAACACTAACTTTGAAATTGCCATCGTTTCCGCACTGGCATTTACCCCCGAACACGGCTTTTCCTGCAACAGCCAGACGGAGAGCGACCTTCTCAAACAGGTATTCAGAAAGGCCCGCCACGTCTACATGATGCTGGACAGTTCCAAGATAGGCAAGATAAACCCCTATACCTTTGCCCAGCTTGAAGATATAGATGTGCTCATAACAGACGACGTATTCCCCCGCGAATACAAGGCTCTGTTCGAGCAGAACGACATCGTCGTAATGTAAAGTCAAAATTTAAGCCCGCGCCTGAAGGCGCGGGCTTTTTTATTGATTTTTTCCGAAATATTTTGTTATATATGCCACGTAAGCTGCAACCGCTCTTGCCGACGACTTTGTCTTATGCGTCTTTTCAATGCGCGTTTCAGATAACTTCCGTCAGGGAGCATTTTATAATATATCCGCGTGTATGATATATCCGCGCGGCTGTAAATTTTAACCCTACGGGTTTCCGCCGCGGCATAAGGCGGCTTACGGACAATGCCGAAAAACTGATTTATTCGCTCCACTTTTTTATGGCAAGCGTTCTGTCCTTGACATCGTCGTGCTCTTCAAAGTATCGGCGACGGATGTCCTCTATGCTTTCGCCCCGCTCTTCAAGGCCCAGCATTTCGGCAAGTTCCTCCTCGGTAAACTCGTCGGGATTGAAACTGCCTTCGAACGTGGAGGAAAGTTTTAACATATCCCACTTTGTAATCGCCATAAGTCCCCTCTTTATTTTTGAGGCGCAGGCACTGCGCCTTATTTTATGTTTGTCACTGCTGCTCAAGCATATCCAATCTGGACGATATATCTGTATCCTTCTGCGAATAGCTGTACTGCACGGAAAGCGAGGAATCGGCCATGCCGCTGAAGCCGTTTGTCTTGCCCTTCCACGTTTCGCGCAGACCGTACAGTTTGAAAAGTCCGTTGTCCCATACCTGGAAAATGAGGGTGAGCGCTCTGCCGCCGTCAGATTCCGATACCCATACGCAGTCGTCCGAACCGTTGGCGTGCCTGAGCATCGCCATGGAAGCCGCGTCCGCATTGGCAACTCCGACATCTATATTCACAAGAATATTGTAGTATTTTGCGCCGCTCTCCGTCTGCTGTTCGGTTATGGTAGCCGACTGCACAATGTCTTCGGCAAGAATATTTATGTTGCCGTGAATTACAGGGTCATCGCCGCCCGCAGTGTCGATTATATCTTGCCTGATTCCGTCCAGCGTAAGCTTTTCACCCTCGCGCTTTACTATGGGCGGGTCAATTGTGCCCCAGGCATCGCTCATCGGCGTCCAGGAACAGGTGAGCACTTCCTCTTTGAATTCGCCCGTTTTGTCGTAATGCGAATTTTCGCCTTTAAAGCCATACAGCTTGTTTGTATCTACGACAAACCTCAGCTTTGTGCCGCCCTCAAACAGACTTTCGGCAACGCTCACCAGCCCGGAGATTTCGTCAACGTGCTTTATGGTATAGTGATATTTGTATCCGGGCGTGTCCTCGCCCTCATAAATTATCAGCTTATAGTCCTGCTTGGTTACCGTGCTCGAACCCATTGCGCCGAGGTCGGTTGAACCCGTCTGCGAAGAAAAGTAAACGTATTTATCGATATACTCCTCATTGTAGCAGGCGTATGCGTACAGCTCGGCAGCGACCTCTGCCGCCACGCTGTTCTTTATGAGCGGGTTGCCCGCCGCGGAGAGATAGCGCTGCAATGCCGCCCTGCTCTCGCTCTCATAAGGAGCGGCCACCTCGGGATAGGTATTTCTGCCCGAGAGAACGTATCCGTCATCGCCGCCTACGTCGTTGGAAACGCCGTCTTTTTTACACGCGGCAAGCGAGCCAAGCAGAGCCGCCGCCACGATTAAGGCGCTTATTTTAAAAAGAAAATTTTTCATAGTTGCTCCTGATTACGCGGTAATTATAACATCTGGCGCACAGTTAAGGCAAGCCGAATGGAAAAAATACGCACAAATCACAATTATGCAATATTTTCACTTTAAAATAAAATTATTTACGCCCGACCGCTTAAAAAAATTTATGTAAAAACAACTTAAAATGCCGTTATTTGCGGCATATGTGCGGGGCAATCAGTATTTACCCTCGTGAACGAACGCCGTGCTCCACTGCGGGAGGGAAAACCTTGCCGCAATGTGCGCGCACTTGCACATAAATATGTAAAATATGTCGTACCCCTCTCCGTACAGCGTTTCAAGGTTGCCGAGTCCCTTGGAAACGATTACGTCCGCCTCCTTAAACAGCGAGAGAGCGCGCGGAGAAAGTTCCTTTAAATACGTACCCGGAATGGCCTCGCCGCTGTCTTCTACCGCTGCGTACTTTTCAAGGCCGATAAACGCGGCGTCCACGCGCGTGGCGTCGTTGATAATTTCACCCCCGCGGACGAGCGATGTGACATTGACCGCGGGATATATGCGTTTTATTACCCTTATGAGTATCTTATCGAACACCACTTCGCCGCAGTTGTCGTGCACGTACAAAAGCTTTTCAGCCGAGCCGAGACGCTGTTTGAACAGCGCAAGCGTCGCACCGTCAGGCACGGCCTTGTGCGCCGCCTCCTCCACTATCGCTATGCTGTCCGCATTGAGGTCGGAGAGCTTGGCAAAATCTATGTAGTTGGCCGCGGCGGCATATTTTATGGCGTCGGCCAAGGGGTCGGCGGAAGACATAACCGAATCAAACAGCGCGTCCTCCATCTTAAGCACGGCCGCATTGAACATCTTTTTTTCGGCAGAATAGTCTATTCCGTTCCCGAATATTCTGCGGTGCACCCCGTCTATATCGCGCATAAGCAAGGGCGCGCAGTAATGAGCGGGCGGGTTGTCGCACAACTTTCTTACCTCTTGCTTGAAAAGTTCCAGCTTTTCCGGTGCAGGCGAAGATTTTTCAACTTTTTTCATCTGGCTGTTGTAAAGACAGCCCTTACATTCCTCATCCAGCGTCATACGCGGCCTCCTGAACATCTTTCGCAGAATATTATACCACCTGCCGCTCACAAATGCAAACGTCGCTTTATCTTTACTTTGTTATTCGCGTTCAGCAAAAAAAATTTATGCAGTTTGTACGCTGCACAAATGATTTTTTGACGCGCGCGGCCTATAATAGAGACATATCGCACAAAAATTTATATGCGACACAGAATTTACAACTATTTTACAAATCAGCGCAAAGTTTTACAAAACTTTACTGTACAATACTCAAAGAGAACAAAAGGAGATTTTTATTTATGCCATCAACCTATGCTCATTTCAGACTCGGCGGAAGCGTTATCGCCATACTCCCCAATGATATAAGGGAGCTTGTAAAAGAAAACTACAAGTGTTTTGCCCTCGGTCTGCACGGACCCGACCTGCTGTTTTACTACAAGCCGCTCACGGTAAACCCCACCAATTCGGAGGGCTATGCCATTCACGAAAGGTTTGCTTCCGTATTTTTTGAAAATGCGGCAAAAGTATACTCTGCCCGCGGCCGCCGCGCCGCGGACGAGGCGTATCTGTTCGGATTTTTATGTCACTTTGCGCTGGACAGCGAGGCTCATCCAATAGTCAACGCCCAGATGAAGGCAAAGAACATAACGCATACGGAGATTGAATCTGCCTTCGACAGATATCTTATGCTGCGCGATGAAAAAGACCCTTTTGCAACGAATACGACCGCACACATCGTAAACGACGGCGACACGCGCTCCGTTGCCGCGGCATACTTCGGCACGGACGAAAAAAAGGCCGGCAAGGCAATAAAATCATTCATTTATTACAACAGACTTATGCGCACCCGCAACAGGGCAGGCCGCGCGCTGATTTCCATGTCGCTTAAAGTTTCGGGCATGTGGGAGAATATGCACGGAATGATTCTTCCCCTTTCCGACAACGAAATATACAGCGACGGCATAGCAGGTCTGGACAGCGCATACTTCCGCGCGATAACAAAGGCAAAGGAGCTTATCGAAAACCTTAAAAGCTATCTTGAAGGCAAGGGTGAGCTGAGCCCTCTGTTGGACAGAAATTTCGAGTAATATAATAATCTGACCCGTCTGTCCGACAATTGCCCCGCATATATGGCGCAACCAATGCACTTATACCGGCTGATACGGCTGAATTTCAGCAGAAAGGCATTTTTGCAATTGCCCCATATATATGCCCCAACCAACAAAAAACGAAATCATTTTTCGGAGGAAAAATACAATGCAGGAACAGACGGCTGTGGCGGTCGCAGGACGCGCCGCAGAGCGGGAACGGAAAAAGAGCGACCCGCTTTACAGACAGAAGAGAAGAGAGCTTTGGTGGATACTTTACGATGTGGGCAATTCGGCATTTACTCTGCTTGTAAGCACTATTCTTCCCATTTACTTCAACGCCCTGGTTACGGGCGAAGGTTTAAGCGCGACGGACGCCACCGCATACTGGGGTTACGCCGCCAGCGGCGTAACGCTGTGCGTGGCGGTAATTTCGCCGATACTCGGCAGTTTCACGGACTATAAGGGAATGAAAAAGCCGTTCTTCTTTTTCAGCGCAATGCTTGGCGTAATAGGCTGCGCGGCGCTGGGCATTCCGATGGGCTGGGTGACCTTCCTTGCACTGTTCGTGATAACAAAAATAGCTTACTCCGTAAGCCTTGTGTTCTATGACGCAATGCTGCCCGACGTAGCCGACTTAAAGCGCGTGGATATGGTATCCTCCAAGGGTTACGCCTGGGGATATATAGGCAGCTGCATACCTTTTGTCATCAGCATCGCGTTGGTACTCTTCGTGGATACCGCCATATCTATGCCGATTGCATTCATAATAAATGCCGTATGGTGGCTGGCGTTTACACTTCCGCTGACAAGGTCATATAAACAATTGCACTTCATTCCCCGAGAAAAACACGCCGTAAGGCAAAACTTTAAAAATCTGTTTTCGGTATTCGGAAAAAAATCAGGGCTTAAAAATAAAAAAGGCATACTGCTATTCCTTGCGGCATTCTTTCTGTACATTGACGGCGTCTATACCGTAATAGATATGGCCACATCTTTCGGTACGGCGCTCGGATTTGACACAACAAACCTGCTGATAGCTCTGCTTGTGACGCAGGTAGTTGCTTTCCCTTCAGCCATAATATTCGGCAAACTTGCCTCCTCACATTCAAACGAACTGCTCATCGGAATAAGCATATGTGCATACATTTTTGTAGGCGTATTCGCAATATTTATGTATTACGTATGGCAGTTCTGGGTACTCGCCGTGCTTGTTGGTATGTTCCAGGGCGGAATTCAGGCGCTCTCACGCTCGTACTTCACAAAGATAATTCCCGCCGAACATTCAGGCAAGCTGTTCGGTATTATGGACATATTCGGCAAGGGTGCGGCCTTTATAGGCACAATGCTCGTGTCCGTGGTGACTCAGGCAACCGACTCGGTAAATATGGGCGCAATTCCCATTGCTTGCCTGCTCATTGCAGGGCTTGCGGTGTTTATACTGGCAGCAAAAACAAACAGAACCGCAATTGTTGCAGCTGAAACGGAAACGCTTAAAGAAAAAGATAAAAACTGCACGCAGGAGGAAAATAC
The DNA here is from genome assembly GCA_018715195.1 of Candidatus Coproplasma excrementavium. Lineage (GTDB taxonomy): Bacteria > Bacillota > Clostridia > Christensenellales > Borkfalkiaceae > Coproplasma > Coproplasma excrementavium. Next base: position 13,347 of record DVMA01000040.1, read on the forward strand.
CTCTTTTCAGCAAACAATTTGAATTGAGCGGCACATATGCCGCAATTAACGGTATATTTAAGCCGCCGCCCTGCCATTAAATGGCAGGGCGGCGGTTGTATTTTTTCTTACACAATCAGACCTGTACGTAATCTTTAAAAAAAATGTAAGCAGTCAGTCTGAAAGATATTTTATGAAAATATTAAAAAGGGCGGCATATATGCCGCAAATACCATAAAAGCATTACAGAAGACAAAGAAAGGGAGCGGAACAACTCCGCCCCCTCCTTTGAGGTATATGCAGCTGTGCATAAGCACAATTCAGATGCGACACGGCACCGCGGGCGGTTTAGCAATTAAATCCGAAGTTAACGGAGCGCCCGCAGTACGCCGCTACATAGCGGCGAACCGTTATGCAATGAAGATTATATCATTGCAGTCCGATTTTTACAATAAAACGAACGCTTTCAGCCCGCACATATTATTAACATTGCGCACTTATTTTTAACATTGACAAATTTTTCTGTGTTTTTTCACCGCGCGCGCTATCAAAAGCACATCGGCAACGGCAAACAGCACTGATATCACCGTAAAAATGACAAAATCTGTTACAGTGAAGTCCTTTACAGTTACCCCGTCCATAGGTGAAAATGTTACGATAGCTGAACGCACTGTGAGCAGCAACATTGCCGCAAATATAAGCGAAACAATTGCCGCAAACACAGAAAAAAGTATGTATGAACGGCGATCCATAGCCACGGAAATTTCTGCGCGGCAGCTTTCAAGCAGACGCTCATGCACGGAAACGGCGTCCGTTTCCTGGGTCTCTTCATTGAGAAAATAGCCTGCCTGCACACCGAACAGCGAGCACATCTTTTCTATGTCGCTGATGGCGGGAACAGCCGTACCCTTCTCCCAGCGCGAAACGGTCTGCCTTACTACTCCGAGCGATTCTGCCAGTTTTCCCTGCGACATTCCCGCAAGCGTACGCAACTGTCTTATTTTTTCCTTCAACGCTCCCATATATTTAACCTCATATGTATTAAAACACATATATTATACCATCTCGCCCGCGTGTTTTCAACCTTTACGCCATCAATAAATAAAATGTTATAAATGCAGCAAACATCTGCGTCTTTCTGCATGATTTAACAGTAAACGCAATCAAAGCCGCAACGCGGAAACAAGAGTACAAAAAAGCAGGTAATTGCGGCATATATGCGGGGCAATTGAAAATCAGAAAAATAAATTATTTCTTTTATTCGTTAAAAAATACGAACTATATAAACGGCTGTGCATTATTCTTTTACAACTTCCTCTACCTCTCTTCTACGCAGTCCATCACAACTTCCGCTGCGGCCTAGGCATAATAAATTTATGTTAAAAGACAATCGGGCCGACATATGGCCCGATTACAAAATATGTATTTAATTAAATAAAGGCAATTTTATCAGGACTGCCCGCCGACAGCGCCAAATCGACGACTCGCGTAACATTCACGCCCGTGTCCGTATGCTCCGTCAGGATGTAAATTTTATCTCCGCGGGCAATTTCGCAGTTAAGCATTTCGGCAAATTTATGCCTTGCAAAATAATCAAGCCCCGCAAATAACTCATCGAGAATTATTACCGCTGCACCCTCTTTAAGCAGCAAGTATTTCATCATCATGATTTTTTTGCGCTGACCGGGCGACAGGTTTTTACCTTCCTGCAATATAGTTATATCGCCGTCGGAAAAGTCGGCAGCCTTGCATATTTGCTCGAACTCCTCCCCTTCTATGGCTCTGCCGGCAATAATAGTAAGGTACCTGCCCAGCCTTTCGTTGAGCAGTGGCTCCTCCTGGCCTATGTACAGAATTTGAGCGTTGACATCGCCGCGCACGATATCTGTTAAAGGGACGCCGTCAAACAAAATTTCTCCGCTCTGCGGAGCATACAAACCGCACAGCAACTTAGCAAACGTTGATTTACCGCTGCCGTTTGCCCCGTTAATGCGCACAGCGTCGCCACATTTCAACGCACAGTTAAATTTACTGAAGACAAAGTGCTCCCCGTCATATGAAAAAGAAATGTCCTTAAATTCAATTTCATTTATGGCGCTGATACGTCTTTGCCCCTCCCGTACTTTGACGTTTAAGACGCTTTCAATATTTTCAAAACAAACTCTGGTCTTCATTATGCCGAGAAGACTGCTTTGCACGCTCATACCCTGAGTCATTATACAATATCGGCCAGCATAGTGAAAAATACTAAATTGACAACCGAACCTCCTGCAAACGGCATTGCAAGCAGAGCAGAAAGCACTATGGAAAACAGCTGATTGTAATTTTCTACGATTCCATACCAAAAGTAAGTCCTTAAATCTTCCCGCTTGGCCGTTGCGATAAAATCGTCTATGCTGCGCGAGGTTCTGTCGGCATAATATTTCCCTAGAGAATTTGTCTGTGATAAGGCCAGGTTATCAACAAATTCAGACGAAACTGCACTGTGCTCCTTCATTTTTTCATTGGTACGGCGGAAAGCGGCAGCTATCATTTTTCGGCTGGCAAAGGAAATAAAAAGTCCTATGACAAACGCGGCAACAATTACCGCGGCATATATTGCTCCGAAGAAAAAGCCTGCCGCAGCGGCAAACAGCGTCACTATGAGAGACTTAACTGCCATTGGCAGTTGTACTGCTATCACGCTGTAGACCGAAAGCACGTCGTAGTAAAGTATGTGTTTCAGATTTTCAGGCCTGGTTTCTATATCGGAAAACCTTGCGGAAATCAGAGTCTTTTCAGCTTTTACGGAGAGGTATTTTATATATCTGCCGCCGAAGCCGCCCAAAAGATAGTTCCACAGCATTTTTATAAGGGTTTGCACAAGAAGGTAAACGGCGAAAATAATTAAACCGACTATCAGATATGATAAATCGTCAGACAGATTGTCGGCAAAAATACGGAAAAAATAAGGCGTTACGGCGCTGAGCAAGGCCATGACGAGCATCAACATAAGCGGTACCATGAACGCGGTCTTAAAATTTTTTATTGCACCGAAAAAATATTTTAAAATAAGTTTCATTTCAAGCTTCTGACTTATTCCACCTTATTTATTTTTACTCAACTTAAAGGACTTGCGACAAAATTAAAAGGTCGTTCACGTCAGACAAAAAACTGAAATATAAATGTTACTTTCAGCCCGAAATTGAAGGGCAACACAAGCAGCTAATCAAAATTCTGTAATTTCAGGAAAGAAAAAACTGACGCCAAAAAAAATTATTATGAGTTATCTGATAAGAATGATATAGAATATGATAAAGCAAAAATATCGGAATTGCAAGAGTGTGCTTACTTTTTTATGGCATATTTTATAAAACAGCGGCATTTTAATGTACTGTGGCACATATGAATAACTGACAATTCTGACATATTGAGAGCAAAGACAAGTTTATGGTTACAGATGGCGCAATCAGCTATGCCGCATTAAAACAAAAAAGTCTACAAGTAAAAAGTTGCAGACACTGATATAAAATTCCAGACATAAAAAATAAGCGCCCGCAACATTTCGTTGCAAACGCTTATTGATTGAAATCCGGCAATTTGCTATCCTCGCAGGCGCTCTGTGCCAACTACTTTCGCCGTAGATGAGCTTAACTTCTGTGTTCGGTATGGGAACAGGTGGATCCTCATCGCCATCATCACCGGAATTGTATTATAACAACCTTTCGGCTGATATAAACATTTTTGCTTTACCCGCTTTTCTGCGGGAACAGCTTATTAAATTCAGTCAGCGAAGACTGACAACTGCACAGAATTAAGAAGATAAAGTTAAAAGGCGGAAATATTACGCTCGTTAAAATCGTAGCCTTTCTCGTAATTTAAGGATTCGTATAATTCATCTTTTCTCAACTTTTGTTGAGAT
>DVMA01000041.1 GCA_018715195.1 Candidatus Coproplasma excrementavium
CGCCCGTTTTCAGTCGAAAACGGGCGGTTTTCTTTTCCCAAAAAAACACTCGCTGAGCGAGTGGATAAAGAGCTTACAGCTATGGACAAAAAATAACTCCCGTAATGCAATTTCAGCGACTGGAATCGCAAAAAAGTAAACCTTGAGGTATCCGGTGAGGGATGCAGATAGGTTATCACATATAAAATGGAGACGCCAATGTCACATAGTGTTTGCTCTGAAATATCGCTGGCAAATAATACACGGTAAATACAGAGAATACGCTCCGTCATTCTTTCACGACGATTCGTGGGTTGCGGCGGGAAGTGGCAGGCTGGACCTCATAGGTACGCCCTGGGGCGAAGCGCTCTATACAAAGGTGGCTTTCGACCTGGAGGATAAGCCTCAGATTGCCGTCGTGCCCGTAAATCATACCAAAGAAAAACATTCGCCTTCCGCATGGCGTTTCTCAAACGCAATACCTTCGTGGAGCTGGAACGGGCTGGACGGCAAAAAAGCAAAAGTGGAAGTTTATTCCAAAGCGCCCGTCGTAGAACTCTATGTCAATGGCGAAAAAGTCGGTAAGAAAAAGTTCAGAAAAAATTGTTGCTTCAATTTCAGCGTCATTTATAAAGGCGGAAAAATAGAGGCGGTTGCCAAAGACAAAGATGGAAAAGAGCTGAGCCGTAACAGCCTTGTCACTGCAGGAGAGGAAACCATTCTTGCCGTAATTCCCGAAAAGCGGAAGGTAAGCGCAGGCGAGGTCTGCTTTGTGAATGTGGCATATACCGATTCGCTCGGCACGGTTAAACCGCTCTGTCATAAGGATATTGAAATAAAAGTAGAGGGCGGCGAGCTTTTGGCATTCGGCAATGGCTGTCCCGTCAATAAAAATGGCTTTAACGATACAAAGACATTCACCTATTACGGCCGCGCAATGGCAGTCATAAAAGCTGGCAAAACAGATGTAAAAGTGACGGTAAGTGACGGTACGCTTACTGGTGAAGCGGTGATTAAGGTCTGATTTTCTGTTTAAAAGTGCGTGGGCATTGTTGTCCATGCACTTTTCATTTGTTGAGTGTTACAGAGAAAATTTTTATATTTAATCAGGTAAAAAGATATAGGTTTTTTTGCGGAGCGTAAAGGCCGACGCACTCGTCTGTGACACGCACGAACCACGGTGAGATGTTATAGTTTATACGGGGGCATTTTTTGCCGGGGTATTGCAAAACAATTTCGGCTATGATATAATTTAATAAAAATATAAGAGTTTTAATGGAAAGGCATAAAAACAGTCAGCCGAATTTATGTCGCCGTCCGGAAAATATGACAAGGAGGAAAAAGCAGAATGAAAAAACGTGCAGCAATCATAACCGTAACTTTTGTCTCTGTGCTTGTCGTTGCCGCCGCAATCTTTGTCGGCCTGTTTTTCGGCCTTAGAACAAAAGCCGATTTCAACGCGAACATTCACCGTCTGATGAACGGTACGCAGTTGGCAAACGATGAGTTCGTCGGCTTTGCTATTCACTCCGCTCGTCAGAGCGGTGACGGTACAGCATCCCTCGTAATGCGCAGCAAAGAATCAGCCGCGGAAACAGTAACGGATACTCTGTTCGCCGTCGATGAGGATTTCACCGCCGAAGAAGTACAGTTCAACAATCTTTCCGTTGAAAATACGGGAGAGATTACACAAAAAGACATAAATGAATACGGAGCGATTACGCAGATCGCCGTCATGAACAACATTCTGTTTATACAGATTACCGCACGCGATGCCGTAACTTCCGATGAAATCAAGGAAGATTCTTATTTTACGATAAGCCCTTTTTCCGCGGTATTTGCCGTTGATCTGGAATCTAAAAAGGTATCTTCCGTCAGGGACGCCTGTCTGGACGTCGGACTGCAGGAAGCCGGGGAAATTATGTATTTTGACATCAGCTACGGGCTGTTTTTCACCAATCCCGGTATAACGTCGTGGCGACAGGAAACTTATCTCATACAGTTGCAGGACGGTATTTTCCGAATTATAAAAGTTGCCGATACGCCGAACGGAGAATATATACAGGACAAATACAAGAACATTTATCTGTTCGACAGCGAGTATATCAATCATAAAGATTACGATATGAACCTTGTCACTCTGTTTACCTTCGACGACAAGATTTATGATTATTTCATGTCCTCGGATAAATGCATTTTCAGAGCGTTGAAGAGCGACAGGTATTCTAACGGAAATTATTTTACCGTGGAAAGCCTTCAGGCGGATGGCCGTTGGGAGGAAGAAACGTCCTCTTCCGATAAAATTCTTAGAAACCAACTGACATATTCCAGCGCTTTCCAGGGCGGAGAATGGATGCTGAAAGAAGGCAACATTATACGTATTGCCTATAATGTCGGAGGAACGCTGGATTGCTATAACGTGGACGGCAAGCTGATAGCGCATCTCAAGGGCGACAGCGAAGAGGTTGTCCTTTGCATAGGCGACGAAAATCAGATTACGGCGGACTTTGAGTACATAAATTTCGATGCCGACGGTTATGCCGACTATGAAAAGATAGTTTGCTATGAAACCGACAGCCCTGTATATCGGTACTGGATTTCGATAAACGGAACGACGCACATTCTGAAAGAGTATAACGACGATAATTCTTTCCGACAGTACAAAATTGAGGTAAATGACGGAAAGATTGAACTGACAGAGATTAAACCAATGTATAACGGGGTAGAAATATCCGAAGAAATAATATTTCCGAACTGAACCACAAATAAAAGCGGCGGGAGCCATATGGCTCCCGCCGCTTTTATTTTATTTTCAGTTATAAGCCTCGCCGATTTATTACAATAATTTTACAAAAAATGCCTAAAAAAATTACATCTTTATTATACAATCAACCGTGTGGATTGGTCGGTATATGATTCAGGCGAAAAATATTTCAAAAATTTATAAAAAGAAGGGGCAGCATATACGTGCACTGAAGCCCTGCAGCCTCACTCTGGAAGACAGCGGACTGGTTGTAATTACGGGCGAAACGGGCAGCGGAAAATCTACCCTTTTATCCATTCTCGGCGGCATGCAAAAGCCCGATTCGGGCGAGGTTATCGGCGCGCAGAGGGCTGTTTCCTTTGTCTATCAGAACTCAATGCTGCTTGACGATATGACTCTGCGGCAGAACATACAGTTTGTAAACAGACTGTATCCCGAACACGCAGAAAATACTGACGCGCTGATTGAAAAGTTTGGTCTGAGCAGTCGGTTGAACAACTACCCCAATGAGCTTTCCGGCGGCGAAAAACAGCGTGCGGCGCTGCTTATTGCCATTATGGAAAACAAGCCTGCCGTGTTTGCGGACGAGCCTACGGGCAATCTTGACGAGGAGCACGCCCGCGGCATTGCAATGCTGTTGAAGGAACTTTCTCAAACCCGACTGGTGGTTGTGGTGACTCACGACAACGATATCTTTGAAGACCTTGCCGACAGAACGATAGTCGTTGCAGACGGGGAAATTATAAGCGACAGTCTGGCTTATAAACAGCCTGAAAGCTCCGCGGGCGCTGTGCAAAATATTGAAAGCAATTTTTTGCCGCGTTCGCCGCGGTTCGGAATAAGGGATACGGCGGCGGTTGCCCTTTCGGCGGTAAAAAAATCAAAGACGAGGTTTGCTCTATTATTCGTTTCCCTTCTGCTGGCGCTGTTATGCGTTATAACTTTCACGAATAATCTGTTTTCGCGGGAGGAAAACAGAGTGTATACCGCGCTTTGTTCGCAAAACGCCGAATGCATGGATTTTGTAAAGACAGACGGCGAAAACTTTCAGCCCCTCAAAATGACGGAAGAGGAGCTTAAAGGTTACCTGGATAAATATTCAGCCGCGTATTTTATCGACAGCGAGCGCTCCTGTATCTTTGAAAGTGACGGCAACGCGCTCACGGAAGAAATCAAGGTTGCAAGAGTGTATGTTTATGGCGAATGCAATATGCGCATTCTTGCGGGAACAGCCGCTCTTTCTGACGGCGAAATTGCCATCTCCGACTGCGTTGCTTCGGACATATGTGCGGGTGTTTTGCGCGTTTTCGGGACAGATATGCAGTATGCGGACCTGCTCGGAAAAACGCTTGACGGGTACGTTATCTCCGCAGTATACTCCACCGCTTATGACGGGCGGGAACCTTCCGCGGACAACGCCGACGCCTTCGACAGACAGCACCGCACCATTTATTTCAATTACAATACATACGTTTCCCGCATACCAGGTTCAACGCAGGTAAATTACGGGTTTGACGATATGTATTCCAACTTTGTGGTCGTCTACAGCGAAAGCGACCTGCCCTTCGGATACAGACTTTTGTATGGCTCGGATAAGCTTGAAGAGGGGGAAGTGCTGCTGCCCGAAGAGTATGCGCGCTATTTTGCGGGTGACGGCGACCCGCAGAGTATTGTCGGACGTGAGATTGTGCTCACTTTTGCGGAAATGTCGGCGCTGCCCGCAAACAAGGAACACCTCATTTCCCTTGCCGAAAAGAAGTATAAAGTTGCGGGCATATATTCCTCGCAGACGGGCTATGTCAATCTGGTGATGAACGCGCACGACTATCCCGAAATTTATTTCACTTATTCCACGCAGATTACGGGCGCAAGCGCGGGCATAAGCATAGCGGGGTGCAACCTGGGCGTCATTGAAAAGGCGTATGCCGACGGACTTGTCGATGGTTCCTTTGCACGGTACAATATTTCTGGCAGTTTCTCGTGGTTGCAGACCATTGCTCTGATTGCCGAATTTGTAAGCGCCGTGCTTATCCTGATTTCGTTTTTCATACTCGTATCGTTCATAAATGATTCCGTGGCAAAAAATCTGCGTACAATGGGTGCATTGAAGTCGCTGGGCATATCCTCTGCAAAGATTGCCTGCATATGGCTGTTACAGTGCGCCGTGTGCGTTGCGGCCGTGTTTTTATGCACCGCGCTGTTGCAGATTCCGCTCGTGTTTGCGTGGAACGGTCTGCTTGCGGATGTGGTGGAGGGAGGCATATCAATTGTGTATTACGGCTTGCCGAGCGTACTGCTCGCGGCGGGAGTGCTTGCCGCATATCTCGGGTGCGCGTATGCAATCATACTTTCAAAGCTGAAAGCAAAGAGTTCGGCCGACCTGGTATATGAGAGGTAAGCAGGTTATATTTTTCTCGAAACGTATTGCAAATTTTATCTTCAAAAAAAGGGAGCAGCCCGCCGCAGAATGCGGCGGGCTGCTCTTTTATTCAGGCGTCTGGAGGGAATATGTAAAGTGAAATTACTTTATCTTTTTGTCTACGCCCATAAAGCCGCTCACGCAGTTGCATATCATTGCAAGCACGGTGAATACAGCCGCTGCAATGAGCGAGGAGGAGATGCTCTGCTCGACAACGTTGTTGAGTATGAGGCCTATCATGTTGAGCTGGGGTACGAGTGCGAGCATAAATCCCGCGCCCGCGCAAACGCACGATACGAGCAGGCCTATGCCGAAGAAATCTTTATACATAGTCACGGCGGAGCCGAGTATGGCTACTATGAACAGCACGGCTATGCCGCCCAGGTCGTCCTTGTCCGCCGCAACGAGCGTGCATATCATTGCGATGATTGTGAGCACCGCTGCCGCGAAAGTAATGTAAAAACCTATCTTCTTTTTTGAGAGAAAGGATGCAAAAGCGTTATTCATTCTGCGTTTCCTCCGTTATTCTTTTTGCCTTTTACAAGGAATACTACATACGCTGCAAGCGAAATGGCTGTAAGGCCTGCCACTATGCCGATTGCCGTGTAGATTGCGCTTTCCCACCAGGGCAGTACCGCTATGGAAGTGCCTTCAACCGCGTGGCTGTTCACATAAGCGTACAGAACGCGCTTGTTTGCTTCGCGCAGAGCCGCCTGAGCTACGGGGTCGTCGCCCTTGGTTACGTTTGCAAGTATTACGCTGCTGTAAGTATCGGCAGTGGTATCGAACATATCGGTGCCCGCTTTGAGGCATTCAATGGCGTGCATGAAATCCCATGCCGCATAGTCGGTTATGGTGTAGCCCTTGAAGCCCCATTCGCCGCGGAGAACGCCCGTAAGCAGTGACCACGATGCGCCTGCATAGGTGCAGCCCACGCGGGAGAAGGAGGTCATGGTGCCCATTGCGCCGCCTATGGTGAATGAACCCTGGAAGGAACGGAGCTGAAGTTCGCGTCCGCTCTGCTCATTGAAGAAGTTGATAAGGCTGCAACGGTTCTTTTCCTGGTCGTTGAACGCATAGTGCTTGGGGCAGGCTATGCAACCCTTGTCCTGAAGGCCGCGGCACTGGCGCGCGCCCATCCAGTAAGCCATCATCGAATCTTCGGAATAATATTCAAAGTTACGTGCGGAGTAGGGGGTGCGGTGAAGGTTGGCGCCGGGTGCCCATATGGAAGTCTTGCCGAGGTACAGACCGTCCTCGCCCATGAATTCGCCCTGCTTGTATGCAAGGTCCTGGTTCCAGGTGGAGGCAAGCGTGCACTGCGACTGGTATACGCGTGCGCTGAGTTCTTCGGGGTTGGTGCTTGCGTCGCCGTATGTGCCCGAGAAGCCTGCGGGGCCGTCGCCGTCTACCGAGCCTTCATATCCGATAGACTCTATGGGACGGGTAAGGCTGTTGCCCTGGGTGAACGTGCACATCTCTTCCCAGCTCATCTGCGCAAGAATAAGCTCCCACGCGGAGTCGTTGTAGTTGTCGCTGCCGTACAGCATGGAAAGGTCGTAGCTGTTGCCGCTGGATACGGGCACGCTGGTCACGTCGTCGTAGTCGCCGTGGGAATAGTCGTAGTCGGGATTCTTATCCTGCTGACCTGAGAGCAGTTCCATCATATCCTGGGTGGCGTACAGGTCGTCCTCGGTGGTGGGGAAGGTGGACCAGTCTTTGCGCGTCAGATATGTGTACTTGTCAGCATCGTCATCCATAAAGTAGTTGTAGTCGGCATCGTCGAAGAGGTTGGTTATCTCGTTGCCCGTTATGGAGGAGGTGCTGTAAGTTTCGTCGTCAAATGTATCCTGCTCGAACGTTCTTGTCTTGTCGGCATCGCCGAGGTCGCTGTGCGCGGAGGACTTTGCCGCGATTATGTTGTTGAGCGCGTCGTGCGCGTCGTCGCCTATTGCAAAGTAGTAGGTGCCCGCGTCGAGTATGTAGGTCTTTGCCTTGGTGTAGTCGTAGCTTGCAAGGAATTCAAGGCTGCACTCTATTTCAACGGTGCGCTCCTCGCCCTTGGGTACTTCCACCTTTGCAAAGTTGAGCAGCTGAACGGCCGACTTTTCAACGTTGTTTTCCTTGTCGTAGTCGGTGTAGGGCGACTGCGCGTACAGCTGAACGACCGACTTGCCGTCCATATCGCCCGTATTTTCAACCTTTACGCTGACTTTTACCGTGCCGTTCTCAACGGAGAAGCTCTCTATCGTCTGCTCGAAAGTGGTGTAGGAGAGGCCGTGGCCGAATGCGTAGCATACTTCGTCGTCATAGTTCCACGTATCGCCTTCGCTTGCATATATGCCGTAGTTGCCGCCCGCCTTGGAGTCGGGGTTGAGCAGAGCATCTTCATAGCGCGTTTCGTAGTAGCGGTAACCTACGTAAATGCCCTCCTTCATTGCAACGTACTTGGTGGCGTATTCGTTCGCGCCGCCTACGTACTCTTCAACTTCAGCTGCGTTTGTAAGGGTGTGGTCGTACATATTCTGCGCTGCGGGAGAGGAGAGGGAGGATGCCGCATATGTATCGGTGAGGTGACCAGAGGGGTTTACCTTGCCCGTGAGTATGTCCACAAGCGCCTCGGTGCCGTTTATGCCGAAGCCGCCCGCGTGAACTATCGCGTCTATTTCGGGGTCGTCGGCAATGGGGCCTACGCCCATGGTGTTGTCCTCGTTGAGCACCACAACTATGTGCTCTATGTAGGAAAGCGATTTTACGTAGCTTATCAGCGCCTTTTCAGCTTCGTCAAGCTCCATAAAGCCGGGTGCGGGGTCGGTGCCTTCACCTATGCAGCGCGCCAGCCAGATTATCGCCGTGTTTCCGTACTGGCTGAAAGTGCTGGTAACGTTCTCGGGGAACTGCGAGGGATTGACTTCGCCCGTGGTGTATTCGTCCGACAGACGTCCGCCAGTCTTGCGCTTTTCGCAGGTGGAGTAGTAGTTGTAAAGCGTGTCGTTTATCTCTATGCCCGCATTGTTGAAAGCCGTCTTTACGTTTATGCAGTTGGGGTCGGTAACCTGACCTGCGCCGCCGCCGCCGCCATATACGGCGCTTTCGGAGTTGCGGCCGAATATGTTGAGTTTGCTCACGTTCTTAAGCGGAAGCACGCCGTTGTTCTTGAGCAGAACTATGCCCTCCTGTGCGACAGCCTTTATGTTGGCGTGTTTGGCTTCCACCATATCCTGCCAGCTGTCGTAAGAGCTCTTGTAAGTTGCATCGGCATCGGGTACCACAACACGGTTGGACGTGCCGAGGTAAGAGTTGATGTCCGATTCGTTCAGCTTTGCGCCGACGGCGAGGCCCGCTCCGAGCGTGAGCACGGACGCAAGCGAGATTGTCAGGCCGCGGAACAGACTGCTGAGAAGTGTTCCCTGTTTCATCTGAAACCTCCAATATTTTTTTCGGGAAAAAGGTCTCCCTTATCTGTTTTGAACGGGGTTTTCCCTGTTGCGGTCATAACATAACATAAATTTTTTAGTTTTTCACATTTTTGGCAAAATTCGCACAAAACAGGCAAAAATCACGAAAAGGGCGCGGCCATCGGCCGCGCCCGTCATCTTTTGCGTCTGATTTAAGTTTTTACTCTATCGGAATGAGTATGTCCAGCATAAAGAAGTTGTCTTTCAGCGAAAATACCGCATTTCCGCCGTATTTTCCGGCTATGTAGCGTATGCTGCGCGTGCCTATGCCGTGGTTCTGTTTGTCGTCTTTTGTGGTAAGCGGCAACCCGTCCTCAAATGTTACGGGGTGCGAACAGTAATTTTCCACGTGTATGCACAAAAAGTCGCCCTTCGCGCCTATGTTAAGAAAGAGTATGCGGTTTTCTTCCTCATTTTCGCGCGCGGCGCTCTCGATGGCGTTGTCCAGCGCGTTGCCCAGCATGGACCACACGTCGGAAGGCTGTATCCTGCCCATCCGCGAACCGTCGGCCATATAGGTAAAGTTTATGCCTCGAGTTTCGCAGGTCAGCGATTTCTGCGTAAGCACGCTGTCCAGCGCCTCGTTTCCCGTCTTTGCCACGTTCTCGTAGAAGAGTACGGCGTCCTCAATGTCGCGCAGCTGCTCCGCGCTGTCCTTTCCGCCGTTTGCGCGTATCTGCGAAAGGCGGTGTTTAAGGTCGTGGCACTTTATGTTTACAAGGTCTATCGTCTCGCGCGAAAGGCGATACTGCTCGCGCTCGGCCTGCAACAGCGCCTCCATGCGCTCGTTTTCCTGTTCAAGTTTGCCCACGCTGAAAGAGCTGTATTGCAGCAGCAGGGCAAGTATGTCCGAACAAGACATGCTCACACGCACTATAAGGTTGTCCGCAATGCCCTGCCACGTGGCAAATTTTACCAGCACGTCCACAAGCAGAACAACGCCCACCGTCAGAAGCATCATTGCCACGCGCTTTATGTTTATATCCTCTTCGCGCGCGCTGCGGCGGGCAAAGGCCAGCCAGCCCAGGGGAAATATTATTGCGGCGCAGACAAAGTCTACAAGTATGCGGTATTCGCCCAGCACGGGGAACACATCGCGCAGACATATGCCTATGTTTACGGTAAAATTCTGCAGCGCATATGCGCCTATCCCGTTGAACATCACCTTTTTGAAGGAATATGCCGAACAGAACCAGTGCAGAAGTACCGAAAGGGCAAATATGGGTATGGTTATGTATGAACCTAAGTTCAGCTGATTTTCGGGGAAGAAGTAGGCCGCGCCGATATATATCAGCAGCGCTATCGGCAGACGCCACGCAAAGCCCTTGCGCCTGCGGTACGGCAGCATAAACAGCAGTTCGGCAAAAAATAACTGGGTGGCAAACACAATGCGGGACTCCATGCCCATGCTTATGTGCTGTGAGTACCAGTCAATGAATTCCTGCATATGTTATACACCCCCGCCGCTGACATACAGCGTAAGCGCGTCCATGAACTCCTGTTTTCTTGTGCGGCTGAGGGGCAGGCTCTCTCCCGCAACGGTGACCGTGTCGCGGCGGACGTTGGAAACGTGCGCAAGATTGACAAGAAAAGATGCGCTCGCCCGCGCAAAGTGTCTGCCTTCAAGCAGGCTTTCCGCCTCGGACATAGTCATCCGCGCGCGCCTGTCGCCATTCGTCGTATGAAAGTAGAGGTAGTGTTTTTCACTCTCCACATATAGTATGCTTCCGCAGTCAATGGCAATCTGTCCCTCGCTTGTGGGCAGCAGTATGTTCGCCTCGCGGCGGCGCAGACTGCTTTTCAATATCTTTTTCAGCTTTACGGAAAAAGTTCCCCACGTCAGCGGCTTGGCTATAAAGTCGGTTGCGCCCACTTCGTAGCCGTTTATCGCGTACTTGACCATATTCGTGACGAATATAAGGCACACGCTCTCGTCGCGCTCGCGCAGTTTGCGCGCGGCGGACATTCCGTCAAGATTGGGCATTTCAATGTCCATGAATATCACGTCTGAATTGGAGGTGTAGCCGCTTATAAAGTCAATTCCGTCGCGGTAGGTGGTAATTTCAAACTGTTCCTTGTTCTCGTCGGCATACCGATGCAAAAAACTGACAAGCAGGTCAATGCTTGCCAAATCGTCCTCAACTATTGCAACCCTTATCATATTTTTCTCCTTATTTTCGCACCAGATTAAATACAGACTGAATGTAAAACACGGTTTAATTATAACATAACACACCGTCTTGTCAACCCCGATTGTAAAAAAATTGCACCGTGCAACTGCGGAAAAATATACGTATTCTCCGCGGCTGGAGGCGGAAAAACAATGGGTGATTTTGCTCTACAATTGGGTATTTTTGTTTTTTATTTATACATAAGTATTGAAAATGACTGTGCGGAGGAGTATAATTCGGGTGTATGATAAGTTCGTTCGACAAAAGCAATCTCGAAGGTTTGCTGTATGATTTTTACACCGCGGTCGGCATACGCATTTCCATATTCGATGACGAATTCAGTCTGGTCACCGAATATCCCGAGCGGCCTCCCGAATTTTGTGCGCTGATAAGGGCGTCGGAAAAGGGACTGGAGGGTTGTCGCAGGTGTGACGCTGCGGCGTGCAACCGCGCAAAAAAACTGCATAAGCCGCACATATACACCTGTCACGCAGGCCTTACCGAGGCTATTACGCCCATCCAGCTCGGCGGAGGAGTCGTGGGCTACGCCATACTGGCGCATATGATGCCGGGCGAAAATTACGAAAAAGCGGTGGAAAATGCCTGTCGGCTGGCGCAGGGCTACGGCGTTCCCGAAGAAAAGAGCCTTGCCGCCGTGCGCGCAATCACTCCGCGCAGTTCCACGCAGATTAACGCCGCCGTGCACATTCTGGACGCCGTCTCGGCCTATGTGCAGATTCGCAATCTCGCCAGGTGGAAGAACGATGACATCGCCGTGGAGATAGAAAAGTATATCCGCGAAAATCTTGCGCGGGACATAACTTCGCAGACCCTGTGCGAAAAATTTCATTGCTCGCGGTCGGCGCTCTATCATATCTCAATGCAGGCGTTCGGAATGGGGATAAAGCAGTACGTGGCCTTTATCAGAATGGAGAATGCCAAAAAAATGCTCTCATCGGGCGCGGATATAGCGCAGACCGCGGCCGAAAACGGCTTTAAAGATTACAGCTATTTCTGCCGTGCGTTCCGCCGCGAAACGGGTTGCACGCCCGCCCGTTACAGGGACAAATTCAACTGACGGACAGATATCGTCTGCACATTCTTAAAATCAAACGTTTTGCGGCCGTGTATGTCGCCGCTCAGATACTGTATACATAAAATGGAGGAGTTTTTATGAAAGAATATTTTGAAAACGTGCCCGAAATCAGGTATGCGGGCGCTGACAGCAAAGACCCATTCACATTCAGATTTTACGATGCCGACCGCGTGGTGCTCGGCAAACCGATGCGCGAACATCTGCCCTTTGCAATGGCCTGGTGGCATAACCTTTGCGCAAACGGCACGGATATGTTCGGCCGCGGTACGGCGGATAAGTCCTTCGGCGAAGTGCCCGGCACAATGGCCCACGCAAAGGCAAAGGTTGACGCGGGCTTCGAGTTTATGCGCAAGCTGGGAATACGTTATTTCTGTTTCCACGATGTGGACCTCGTTCCCGAGGCGGACGACATAAAGGAAACCAACCGCAGACTGGACGAAATTTCCGACTATATTCTCTCAAAGATGAAGGATACGGGCATAAAGTGTCTGTGGGGCACGGCAAATATGTTCGGCAATCCCCGCTATATGAACGGTGCGGGCTCTTCAAACAGTTTCGATGTGTACTGCTTTGCGGCGGCGCAGATTAAAAAGGCGCTGGACATAACTGTAAAGCTCGGCGGCAGAGGGTACGTGTTCTGGGGCGGCAGAGAGGGGTACGAAACGCTGCTCAATACAGACGTCGCCTTCGAGCAGGAAAATATCGCCTGCCTTATGAAAATGGCGGTGGAGTATGGCAGAAGCATAGGGTTCAAGGGCGACTTTTACGTTGAACCTAAACCCAAGGAGCCTATGAAGCACCAGTACGACTTTGACGCCGCAACCGCAATAGGCTTTTTAAAGGCGCACGGACTGGATAAAGATTTCAAACTGAACATAGAGGCCAACCACGCCACGCTCGCAGGCCATACATTTGAACACGAGCTGCGCATTGCGGGCATGAACGGCATGCTCGGTTCGGTGGACGCCAATCAGGGCGATATGTTCCTCGGCTGGGACACCGATGAATTTCCCTATGACGTGTATACCTCGACTATGGCAATGTATGAGATAATCAGGGCGGGCGGCCTTACCGGCGGTTTCAATTTCGACGCCAAGAACCGCAGGCCTTCATACACGCACGAGGATATGTTCCACGCGTACATACTCGGCATGGATACGTGGGCGCTGGGACTTATCAAGGCGGCGGAAATAATAGAGGACGGCAGACTGGATAAGTTTGTAAAACAGCGCTATGCAAGCTACGGACAGAGCGAGCTTGGCAGAAAGGTACTTGCAAAAACTGCCATTTTGAAGGAGCTTGCCGCCCGTGCCGACAGCCTTGGCGCGCCCGAACTTCCTTCAAGCGGCAGACAGGAGTATCTGCAGTCTGTAATAAATTCCATACTTTTCAGATAATTTGCGCTACAGAGTTTATGCTCCGCGGCAAATTGCTGCGCTTAGGGAGGCGTTATGAATTATATTGGCATAGACCTTGGCACGTCGGCGGTAAAACTTCTGCTGTGCGACGGTCGCGGAAAAATACTTTCTGAAGTTTCGGAAAGTTATCCCGTATACACCCCGCACGCGGGTTGGAGCGAACAGAACCCCGAGGACTGGTTTGACGCCGTGCTCCGCGGCCTTGAACGGCTTGGCGGGGAGGACGTAGCGGGAATTTCGTTCGGCGGACAGATGCACGGCCTTGTGGCGCTTGACGAGCACGATAACGTAATCCGCCCGTGCATATTGTGGAACGACGGCCGCACGGAGAGACAGACGGAGTGGCTCAACAACGTATTCGGCAGGGAAAAACTTTCCGCGTTCACGGGCAATATCGCCTTTGCGGGGTTCACTGCGCCTAAACTGTTGTGGCTGAAAGAAAACGAGCCTCAGAATTTTGCAAAAATCAGCAAAATAATGCTGCCCAAGGACTACATAGCTTACCGAATTACGGGCACTTTCTGCACCGACTATTCAGATGCTTCCGGCACGCTTCTGCTGGACGTAAAAAACAGACGGTGGTCGCAGGAGATGTGCAATGTTTGCGGCATATATGCGGAGCAATTGCCTCGGCTGTATGAAAGTTATGCCCCCGTAGGCTATGTGAAAAGCTGCTACCGCGGTATCGGCGGGATAGGCGAGCTCACGGTGGTTGCGGCGGGTGCGGGCGACAATGCTGCCGCGGCAATCGGCACTGGTACGGTGTATGACGGCGCCTGCAATATCTCCCTCGGCACAAGCGGCACTCTGTTCATCTCGAACGATAAATTTCTTTCTGATAAAAACAACGCCCTTCATTCGTTTGCGCACGCAAACGGCAGGTACCACCTTATGGGCTGTCTGCTCTCGGCGGCCTCGGCAAATAAATGGTGGACGGAGGATATATTGGGGGCAAATTACTCTCTGGCAGAGCAGGCCAGGGACATAATGGGCAAAAATGAAGTGCTCTTTCTGCCATATCTTTCGGGGGAGCGCAGTCCGCACAACGATGTGAATGCTCGCGGAGCATTCATCGGGCTTACACCTTCGACAACACGCGCGCAGATGTCGCTTGCCGTGCTTGAAGGCGTTGCATTTGCCTTCCGTGACTGCCTTAATATCGCCGTGCGCGACGGGGTAAGCGTGACAAGCAGTACAATATGCGGCGGAGGTGCAAAGAGCAGGCTGTGGTGCGAAATTATGGCTGATGTGCTTGGTATCCGCATAGATTCGGTGAAAACCGAGCAGGGCCCTTCCTACGGGGCGGCAATTCTTGCAATGGTGGCGTGCGGGGAGTATCCCTCGGTGGAGGAGGCCGTAGGCAGAATAATCAGGCGCGTGCCCCTGGTTCAGCCTGATGAAAAAATTTCTGCGCTTTATAATCAGCGGTATGCCGCATTTTCCTCTCTGTATCCCGCGCTTAAAAAATGGTTCAAAGAAAATGCGTAACTGTTTTAATGGGCGCCGCGTTATGCGGCGCCCATTCGCATATAAAATAATCTGATTTTGTGTTGTATGTTTTCTTTCTTTGCGCTATAATGGTATGTGAAAGGGAGTGTGCCGCGATAGTTGCGGCATATGTGCCGTTCAATTAAAAAATTGTGGCTGAATGCGGGCTTTTTGCCCGCTGTACGGAGGAGATATGAACAAGACGAACGCTATGAGGATTATTGAGCGCGACGGCGCGGAATATACCGTGCATACATACGATGGCGGCGCGCTTTCCGGTGTGGCCGTTGCCGAAGAGTTGGGGGAGGATGTGTCCAGGGTGTACAAAACGCTTGTCACCACGTCGGGGCCGGGTAAATTTTTCGTGTTTGTAATTCCCGTTGCGGAGGAGCTCGACCTCAAAAAAGCTGCAAAGGCGGCGGGGGAAAAGTCTGTGGAGATGTTGCCGCAGAAACAGCTTCTGCCCGTCACCGGCTATATTCACGGCGGTTGTTCGCCCGTCGGAATGAAGAAGTTGTTTCCCACCTTTTTCGACAGCTCTGCCGAAGGAAAGGTTATATTTGTCAGCGCGGGCAAGGTGGGCATGCAGGTTGAACTTTCCTCTGCCGAGCTTGTGCGCATAACGGGTGCATCCTTTGCGCCGCTCACAAGGTAATTTTAGTCATTTATTTTATGCGCCGTGCGTTTTCTTTCGCACGGCTTTTCGCGTTTTTATTAAATTGCCCCGCATATATGGCCTATTTAACGCGCTTTCTGATGTGTAAAATGCGATATTTTTTGTTTTTTTGATGTAAATGCTCCTATATTCAGGAGCGTTATTTCGTTCCTTTTTATGCTCCGTTCGTTCTGCGGCTATTGACTTTTGCGGTCGGAATGGTATCATTTATTCGGTAGGCGGTATGGGAAATTATTTTGTAGATTTTTTTGTTGAACTCAAATTCGGACTTTTGGGAGCGATGATGAATATTGTCGCCGCCATCCTTATTCCCGTACTGTTCGACGAACTCAATGTAAAAAAAGTCAGATCATGGCTTAAGCTGGCCCTTCATATGCTTATATGCGCCGTGCTCATGACTGTTTTCTGTGCGGTATATTATCTGTGGACTTCAAAGGGCATGCCGCAGATATGTTGCGCCGCGGTGACGGTGATTTACGCAATTTTCTTTGTGAAGTCCAATATGCCTTCCAGGCTGATGATGGCTGTTTCATACATATCCTGTCATATGAATGTGTTTGTAATCTGCTTTTCCATAAGCGACCTGCTTAAAATTGCGGGGGCGAAGGGTGAACAGGTAATTGCCGTTCTTATGTGCATAATAATACTCACAAGCTGCATGCTCTTTCTGCGCAACTATGCCGTAAGGAACATCAGCGAAATACCGGTAATAAGCGTAGTGCTGGTCTGCGTGGTGGGCGCGATAAACATAATTTACTGGGTTATGTCCAATGTTATGGATATAGAGCCCGCGCTGGACATAATCTTCGGCATAATAGTTGTCGTGCTTTTGCTGTTTGCCTATTACAGCGCCTATGCGCTTTCCGTGAACATCAACAAGACCCACCGCGACCGTGCCCAGGCAATGATGCGCATGGCTGATGAACGGCTGATGCGTGCGTCTGAGGAAAATCTTGAATCGATGCGCAAACTGCGGCACGAACTAAAAAACCAGTACGCATATATGCGGCTTTTGCTCAGGGAAAAGCAATACGACAAGCTTGACGCCTATTTTTCGCAGTATGAAGCCAGTCTGCCCGAAACGCTGTTCTATATAGACTGCGGCAACCGCACGATAAATGCAATAATCGCCGTGGAAGAGGGCAAGGCGAAAAGCGCTGACGTAAAGCTCGATTGCAGAATAGAGGTTCCGTCCGACCTTCCCGTAAAGGATATCGACCTGTGCACGGTGATAATGAATCTCATAAACAATGCCGTGGAGTATTGCGAAAGATATCCCGAACTTGCCGACCGCACCGTAAGTGTTGCGATAAGACTGATAAACAGTGTTCTGCATTTTGCTCTGTTTTTGACGCCGTTCGTTCCGCGGAGGGAGAAGTTGATACTTTCAGTGCGCCGTATTATCCGCGCGTATTGAAAGCGCGCAGTGCCGATATTATAATGTCAGCGTTAGGTGTGGTTCACGGCCGCACCGCAGAAATCATATTATAATAGGAGGAAAAACGTGAAGCAAAGAAGCAAAAAAGTCGGCGTCATAGGCATCATACTGGCGGCATTGCTCATCGCCATACTTATCGTCGTCGATGTTTTGTGTGCAACGTTCTCGGCCCTGATTACACAGGCGTTCAGGGGCGAGGCAGACTCGTCGGCTCAGGAGGCGCTTGCGGCGTCCAATGAGTTTACGGTTAAGCAGGAGGCATCGGGTCTTGTTCTTCTCAAAAATGAAAACAACGCTCTTCCCCTCGCAAAAGGTACTAACAAAGTCAACCTGTTCGGCGCGCTCTCTGCAAAGCAGATTTACATGGGCACCGGCAGTGCGGGAGGCTTCAACTGGAGCCCCGAGGACTTCGTAAACCTTAAGACCGCATTCTCTGAAAAGGGCATCTCTGTAAACGACGATCTGTGGAATTTCTATACCAATCTCACGGGTAACGCCAGCGGTACGGCGGGTTCCGTTACGGACATGCAGGGTTCAACCCACTCCATAGTGGATGTTGACCTCGGTTTCAACGGCTACCAGGCTGCGCGCGATGCGGCTAAATCTTACAGCGACACCGCAATCGTGGTTGTAGGCCGTGCGGGCGGCGAAGGCAGCGACGCCGTAATGGATATGACCCCCTACGAGCGCAACGGTACAAAGTACAACCAGGGCGGCAATGCGGGCAAGCACTACCTTGAGCTCATGGATGTGGAACTTGACCTCATTGATTACGTAAAGGCAAACTACAAGAACGTTATTCTGCTTGTAAACTCGCCCATGCCCATAGAACTCGGTTTCGTGGATGAAGGCGAACAGGCAAGCAACGGCACCGGCAACATAGACGCAGCCATCTGGATGGGCCTTCCCGGCTCCACCGGCAACCGCGGTCTTGTTCAGGTTCTCACCGGCGAAGTTTCTCCCTCGGGCAGACTCCCCGATACCTGGGCATACGAAATGGAATCTGCGCCTTCGTACTACAACTTCGGAGCGTACGCCTATGACTTCGGCAGCACCGATGTGGGCAGCTACAAGGCGACCAACTATGTTCACTACAAGGAAGGCATATATATCGGCTACCGCTGGTATGAAACTGCCAATGCCGAGGGCGTTAAGCTCAACGATATAGGCAACTTCCAGTATAACAACTCTACATATCAGTATTTTGATAAAAACCAATATACTAACGGCCAGCCCAAGGGCGCTGAACTCAAAGACTTTGACTTCTCTGACTACGACAGCATAGTTCAGTACGCCTTCGGTTCGGGCCTTACCTATGCAGATTTTGATATCGCGTTCGACGGTACGCCTTCCTACGACGCGGCTGCCAATGAATTTGTGTTCAAGGTAAAGGTCACCAACACCAGCGAAACTTACACGGCAAAGACGCCCGTTGAAATCTATGTCGAGCAGCCCTGGAACAAGGATGAAGGCATAGAAAAGGCAAAGGTTGTTCTCGCGCAGTTCGATAAGACGGACGACATAGCTCCCGGTGCAAGCCAGACGCTTGAACTCCGCATCAACCGCGATGAAATAGCTTCCTACGACTACAAGACCGAAAAGGCATACGTGCTCTCTTCAGGTACCTACAAATTCTATGTGGATTGGGGCGAGTACGGTTCTCACTGCTGGGCAAACACTTCCGATTCTGCTGACGTGCTTACCTGGGATTACAACCTCTCCGACAAGATAGTATTCAAGGGCAGCGAAAAGAGGGACAGCGACGTTACCGCCGCAACCAACAAGTTTGACGATGTCAGCATCGGCGACGGCGCATATACTCCCGCAGAGGATGATATGAAGCGCGGCGAACTTGCTGCAACCTTCCCCAAGAGCTATTCCGTAAGCCTTGGCGACAACGTTCTCAATGAAGCAACCAAGGCCAGAATGCTGGACAAGACTTCCGGCGCCGTGCTTGAAGGTTACGATGCCGCAACATACAAGTACACCGGCAAATTCGCCGATGCGGACGGCCAGTACAAGGACCCCGATGACGTTACGGCACTGCCTACCGGACAGAGCTCCGACCTCACCATATACGACCTCGTAGGTAAGGAATACGACGACGAAATGTGGGACGAGCTTATTTCCAAGATGTCCTTTGCAGACCTTGAAAAGCTCGTTGGCTACTGCGGCTGGTCCAACCCCGCAATACAGAGCATAGGCAAGAACTTCGCGGTTGATATGGACGGCTGCCACGGTCTTCACGACCTCGTTACAGGCGTGGACGCAAACTGCTTTACCACGACTCCCATAACGGCCGCTACCTTCGACAGAGACATAGCTTATGAATTCGGTACCAAGTACTCGGCAGAATGCCTTGCGAACGGCGTAACCGGCATGTATGGCTTCTCCATGAACATGCACCGCAGCCCCTTCGGCGGACGTGCATTCGAATATTACAGTGAAGACGGTCTGCTTGCAGGTATGATAGCAACCGCGGCAACCAGCGGTCTTCAGGATAACGGCGTAGTTGTTTACTCCAAGCACTATGCAATCAACGACCAGGAAACCAACCGCAGCACCTGCCACACCTGGGCAAGCGAACAGGCCATCCGCGAACTCTATCTTCGTCCCTTCGAGCTTGTAACCAAAAACGCTACCACGGGCAGCGCAGTGCTTAAGGGCAACACCGGTTTCATGACCGGCATGAACTATGTGGGCACCTCTCATACAACTTCTCACTACTCGCTGGTAACGGCAGTTCCACGCGGCGAATGGGGCTTTGACGGCAGAATAGTAACCGACGCCGAGTCCTTCAACAACACGATGTCGTGCGCTATCCGCGCAGGTACGGACATGATTCTTACTCCCCGCGCAAGGACGTTCGATACCATCTCCGGCATGGATAACCACAGCGGCTACGGTCTCGACAAGATTCAGCAGGCTGCAAAGCACCAGCTGTTCGTATTCGCAAACAGCGCAGGCATTCATGTAGACAGCGGTCTGTCCAACGCGTGGGTTGCCATCCCCGTTGTACTCTCCATAGTTCTGTTTGCGGGAGCAGTTGTAATCATAATCTTTATGGTTGTCCCTGCTTTCAGAAGGAAAAAGTAACAATAGCGTACGCTGACTGAGCGCAGCGCAAATTATATCCCTTCCGTTTGGTCATAGTGTGCGGCACGCCGAAAGGCGTGCCGCATATTAGTTGTTCTGCCGCTTTTTCTGCGTTTTGGCTTGATTTGCGCCGCGCGTTGCGGTATACTGCTGTTATGCGTTACGTCGTTTCGGATATTCACGGCGAGTACGGACTTTTCTGCCGTCTGCTCGATAAAATTAAATTCTCTGCCGCGGACGAGCTCTTTGTCTGCGGAGATATGACGGATAAGGGGCAGGAGAGCGTAAAACTGCTGCAATGTCTTTCCGCAATGCCCAATGCCAGGTGTCTGCTCGGCAATCACGAGTACGCTTTTTTAAAGTACTATCATTCGCTCTTCCGCACATGCAGAAGCGAGGAGGAGGTGCTCGCAAAATTGCGTGAATATTTTCCGCAGCCCGACGGGTTACGCCTCGAAGAGCGTGACGTGGAGTGGCTGGAAAGTCTGCCTTTTTTCATAGAGGAAGAGGAGTTCATATGCGTGCACGCGGGCGTGCCGCTGGACGGCTCGGGCAGAATTATTCCGCCGCGCAAAGTGAGGGCGGAATATCTGATGAACGACAGAACTTTCATGCGCGCCGAAACTGTGCCCAAGGACAGCAAGTGCGTGTTTTTCGGACATACCCCTACGCGCAACATCTGTAACCGGGATATGATTCTGGCCTACGTGCGGGACGGGCGCGTTGGGGACAAAATACAGGATTATTATAAAATTCATCTTGATACGGGCGTGTGGATGGGCGGAGTTCTCGGCTGTTTCTGTGTGGATACATGCAATTCTGTATACGTCTGAAATTCTTTGAAAAATGCAATTGGCCCGCATATATGGCGGAAATAAACACGGGCGGACGCAGATAATCTGCGTCCGCCCGTGTTTTTAAATCAGACAAATATAAAAGCTGCGGAAGGTATCCGCAGCTTTTTAATTTATTATAATCTGTTTATTATAAGAGTCCGAGCGCCGCCTGAACGCCGAGGCTTACGCAGGCAATTGCAACCCAGCATACAAAACCCATCAGAATGGGCTTCCAGCCCGAACGGATGAGTTTTATTACGTTGGTGTTGAGGCCTATCGCCGCCATTGCAAGCGTTATCATAAACTTGCCCACGTCTGAAAGAGTGCCGGAAACTTCCTGGCCGAGTCCCAGAACGGGGAACAGCCACGTGTTTATGACTGCCGCCAGCAGGAAGAATATTACAAACCAGGGGAATACCTTTACAAAGTTGAACGTAAAGCCCTCTGCCTTGCCCGTCGCTGCGTTCTTTTTGGCCTTTATAAGCTGCCATATGGCAAGCGCAAGCGTTATGGGTATAATTGCAAGCGTACGCGTCAGTTTGACTATGGTGGCGTACTGAAGGGCTGTATCGTCGCCCGTCATGCTCTCCCAGCTCTGACCTGCGGCCACTACGGAGGAGGTATCGTTTATTGCCGTGCCTGCCCACATGCCGAAGCCCGTATCGCTTATGCCTATCGCCTGACCTATCGCGGGGAAGGTGAATGCCGCAATTACGTTGAATAAAAATATGACGGAAATGGATGTGGCCACTTCGCTGTCGCGCGCGCGGATTACGGGCGCGGTCGCCGCTATTGCCGAACCGCCGCAAATGGAGGAGCCTACGCCCACAAGCGTTGCCGTATTTGCGGGAATTTTAAGCAGCTTGGACATTATGAACGATATTATAAGCGATGTCGCAATGGTGGAAATTATTATAAGTATGGAGTTGCCGCCCACTTCAAGCACGGTGATAAAATTCATTCCGAAACCGAGGAAGACTATGCTGGTCTGCAGAATCTTTTTTGAAGTGAACTTAATGCCGCCTTCCAGCCACTTGGGACGGCGGAAAAAGGCAATTATCATGCCTATCACGATGGCGAATACTGCGCTGCCTATAACGGGCACAAGTTTGCCTAAAAACCACGAGGGCACTGCTATTATCGCGCACAGCACAAGTCCGGGAACAACGGCTTTCAGCCATTCCCATACCTTGACGAAGAAGTTTTTGGGCGATTTTGCCTTGTTTTCTTCTGCGGGAGTGCCGGGGGCTGCATCAGCCGCGATGGAGGTTGCGGTTCCGTCTGAAGTCGCGGCGGAAGTTGCGGCAATTTCGCTCGACTCGTTGCCGCTTTTTTCGGCGGAGGCTGCGTCTGTTGCCGTATCGGATACGTGGGCTGCAGCTTCTGTGCTGTCGGCTGTCTTTTTCTCTTCGGAATTGAATTCTTTCATTGATTTATCCTTGAACCGTTAATTTATTGGTTGCCGCAAGATTATAACAGGCAAGGCACATTGTGTCAATCGTGTGAAAATAAGTATTTGAATTACGTAATTTTTGCAAACAGAAAAAATATTTTTGCCGACTTTTTGTTTTTCTGCGTGAATGCGGCCGCGGAGTGTATCCGAGGCCGCATTTATGCGTTAAATTTGTATATGGCGCTGATTGCATTGCGGGGAAGGGGAGGGGTACTTTTTCTGTCGGGATAAATTTCTTATGTTAAAATTTTTTGCTGTCATATGATGAACTGATATGAACATAATGCACAAATTTTATCGGACAGAATCAGCGAGGTTGGATTTGAATGGATGAACTGGCAAAATTTTTGTAAGAAATGCTCACTTTTATGCAAATTTTGCTATTAATTTTTATTATGACATAGGTTATAATTATATCAGATATCAAGATACAATATCCTTGCAAAACAAAGAATTCTGCTGTCTGGCTTGAATTTTTTGTAAACCTGTTCTCTGTAAAAAAATGCCGTCCGCTTTTATAAAGCGGGCGGCGTATCCACGTATACAGAAGGATGCTTGAATGAATTGGGCCGCATATATGCCGCAACTATTACATCAGCTCGTGTATAAATTCACAGCTTCGCGGCATAATAAATACACTTCGCTAAAAAATTTTGCGGCATGCGGGTAAGAATCAGTGGACGCATTCAGCGGACTGAAAATAAATACAATTTTCCATGCGGCTTGTCCGCACGGAAAGGAGGAAAGGTGAAAACAAATATCAGGAAGCTGTCGGTGCTTATATCCTGCTTCGGCGCGGTTGCAGCGATTGCAAGCCTTTCGGCGTGCAGTATGCTGATAAACGCTGTTGAAGGCAACGGTTCAGGTTCCGACGGCGGAAACACGTCCGACGGCACATACAAATTAGATGTAGCCGCTATGGACCCCGAATGGGCGGACAAGGTTGTCGACAGTTCGCTGTGGCGTACCACGGCAAACATTGACGCCTATGCCGAAGATACTCTCGTTCTCAATGACGACGGCACCTATGCGCTCACCAAGGAGATGGGCGCGGGTCCTGACGCCGTAGGCCGTTGGAGTTCTGATGGCGGCGTAAACGACAACAACTTCAACAGGTACACCTATTACGGTACGTATACCAAGGCTGCGGACGGCGTGACGGTCACCCTCTCAGAGTGCACCAGCATTCAGGTTGAGGTGGATGTATTCAATATGTCGCTCGGCTATGACCTCGGCAACTATGAAATTGCCGATACGGGCATAATTACCGACCTTGACTTCGGCGCGGGTACTTGCGGCGGAGAAAAGGTAGTGGACCTTATGTACGGTCCCTATATAGTTGACAGCGGCAAGGGCAACTGCTCGCAGGTCGTAAAGCTTGGCAGCGGCACTTTCACGTTCAGCGAGGAGGAGGCTGAAACTCCCGACGAGGAAGTTCCCGATACAAGACCCGGCTACGCATTCACTGCGGTTGCAACGCCTCCCGCAGAAGAGGGCGGCGAGGCCTCTCAGCCCAACAGCGAGATAACCTTTACCGTATATACCGACGGCACTTATACATTTGCCTGGGCGGCGAATAAGGTGACCGACAGCGGCACATACGTCTGGGACAGACAGAAGGAGACGCTCACGCTGACCAAACCCGACGATAAGTCCACAACGCAGACCATAACTGCGAAAGACGGTAAGCTGAACTTCACCTATTATTACAGTGCAAGCAACCAGCTCTTCCAGTCCTATGAGGGTTCGGTTGACGAGATGGAAGCCGTAATATGCGAAATGGTATATGAGATGATGCCCACGACTGACGGCAACATATCGCTCAATCTGTACGGCGACCACACCTATACTTACACGGACGCAAAGGCGGGTGTGAGGGAGACGGGTACCTATGACTGGAACGTGGACGAAACTCTGCTCACGCTCACCACGCCCGCAGGCAAGGAAGTTGCCTCTGCTCTGCAGGACGGCATGGCCAACGTGTTGTATGTGACATATACCTCGGGCAATTCCTCGCAGATATTCCTCGGCTCCATTGCTGCAATGGAGAGGGATGTGCCTTCTGCAAGGGCGGTATACAAGTTCATAGGCGTAGGCGAACAGCACTCTTCCGAGTATTCGTTCGTGCTGTACAACAATATGACGTACAGCTTCAACGATGACCAGCACGGCGTAAGCGAGCAGGGTACGTGGACGTTTGTAAACGGCGTTCTCGCGCTTACATACCCCGGCACTATAACCAATAAATTGGGGTATGTAATGGACGGTTACAAGGTATCGGAGGACGGTATAGTATCGTTCACCTATTATTATTCGGTAACCGAGATGCTCAAACAGACGTTTGAAGGCAACTTCGCCGACCTTGCGGTAGCTGTGGCAAGTTTCGGCCTTGCGGACGAAGTTTACAAATTCGAGTGCACCAAAAACGAGGATAAGCTCTACGACTTCATTCTGTACGACAGCGGCGCTTATTGCTTTGCCGATAATCAGCACGGCATTTCGGAGTACGGCACTTGGACATATGCAGACGGCGTGCTCACTGCAACATATCACGGCACCATAACCAACAAACTTGGCTATGTGTTCGGCGAATACGCAGTGGCGGCTGACGGTACTATAACCTTCACATATTACTATTCTGCAACCGAACAGCTCAGCCAGCCCTATAAGGGCAATAAGGCCGAGCTTGAAATAGCGCTTGCAAAGCACGGCTACGCTGAAGAGATATACAAGTTCACTGGCACAAAAAATAATGCCTATGACTTCATACTCTATTCAAACGGCGTTTACTGCTTTGCTGACAACCAGCACGGCGTATTCGAGTACGGTACGTGGACCTATGCGGACGGCGCGCTTGCCGTAACGTATCCCGGCACAATAGCCAATAAACTCGGCTATGTGTTCGGCGAATATGCGGTGACTGACGACACGATATCGTTTACGTATTACTATTCCGTAACCGAACAGCTCAACCAGCCATATGCGGGCAGCAAGACGGAACTTGAAATAGCGCTTGCCAAGTATGGCTACGCCGAGCAGCTGTACAAGTTTGTCGGCCAGAGGAATACCGCCTACGACTTCATACTCTATTCAAACGGTGTTTACTGCTTTGCGGACAACCAGCACGGCGTGTATGAGTATGGCACGTGGACGTATTCAGACGGTACGCTCTCCGTAACATATCACGGCAATATAAAAAACAAATTCGGCTACGTGTTTGCTGATTATGCCGTTGCAGAGGACGGCACTATAACGTTCACATATTACTATTCCGCAACCGAACAGCTCAGCCAGCCCTATGCGGGCAGCAAGGCGGAGCTTGAAGCGGCTATAAACTCAGCGGCGGACGGCGCACAGAGCGGTGCTGCCGCAGACGGACAGGATTAAGGAGGTGGGCAGCATGAAACAGAATAATTTTGGTCGCATGCGCGTTGCTGGCAGAATACTCTCCATGATATTCGCCTTTACGCTTGCCGCAGGCTGTGCGGCGGGCAGCATGCTTGAAGCCAACGCCGACCAGGTAAATAACTTCCTCGGCACAAGAACTACTGCCACCAAGGGCAACGGCGATTACGAGGCTTTCACGCCCGATGAAAAGTATCTCAACAGCGATGGCTCTGCCAATACCGATGCGCTTGTAGCCGCTCATATAGATATGGGCACGCGCATCGCGGAGGAGGGCTCCGTACTTCTTAAAAACAAGGACAATGCGGCTCTTCCCCTTGCGGGAACGGAGAACGTTACGCTTATGGGCTACCGCAGCACGGCGGCCTATGCGGTGTACGGCATGGATATAGGCTCCCCCGAAGAGGCCAGCCAGAATGTAAGTTTCAAGGATGCGCTCACCGCGGCAGGTTTCAAAGTGAATAACGTTGTCTGCTCCGCGTACGACACCGTCTCCGCTACTGAGGCCTATACCGCCAAGGATAAGAACAGACTTGCGGGCACGGGCTATTATGTGGAGTCGATAACCTCGGCAAACCGCTACAATGTGGCAGAACCTTCTATAGATGAAATAAAAACCAGCGCGGGCGAGCAGGCGTTCAACGACAGTATCAGGCAGTATAAGGATGCGGGCATAGTCGTACTCGGCAGACCATCTTCGGAGCAGGGCGACTACTATACTGGCGATAACGGAAGGGACGCTGCGGCCTTCTCCCAGTCAAAGACGAAGAACGTTTTAAGCCTTTCCGACGGCGAGCGCGCACTCATTGAATTCGCAAAGCAGAATTTCGATAAGGTTGTGGTTGTGCTCACTACCGCCAACCCCATGGAGCTCAGCGAACTCGAGGCCGATGATGGCGTAGACGCCATACTCTGGGCGGGTTACCCCGGCAACTATGGTTTCTACGGCGTTGCCAACATACTTGCAGGCAAGGCCAATCCCTCGGGCAGGCTGGCAGATACGTTCGCGGCGGACACGGCTTCCACGCCCGCAATGCAGAACTACGGTCTTTACCTCTACACCAACGGCAGCAGTCTGGGCGGCTCTAACGGGCTCAACTCCAACGACTACTATGGCGGCGCATATATCGTGCACGCGGAGGGCATTTACAGCGGATATAAGTACTACGAAACCCGCTATGAGGACACTGTGCTCAGTCAGGGCAATGCAACCTCTGGCACGGGCATAGGTGGATACAATACCACGGGCGCGTGGAACTATGCGGACGAGGTAACCTATTCGTTCGGTTACGGTCTTTCGTATACTACGTTCACCCAGACGATAACGGACGTTGAATTCTCCCCCGACAACAGAACGGCGACTGTCAGCGTGGCCGTAAAGAACGATGGCGACGTTGACGGCAAGAGCGTAATTCAGATATATGGCCAGAGCCCTTACACGCAGTACGACAAGGATAACGGCGTGGAAAAGGCCTCCGTACAGCTGCTTGCATACGACAAGGTGGAAGTAGCCGCGGGTGCAACCGTGAACGTGGATGTGGAGGTGGATATGCAGTATCTCGCCTCGTACGACAGCAAGGTTGCCAAATCCTATATAATGGAGCAGGCGGACGGCTACTACTTTGCACTCGGCTGCAACTCCCAGTCGGAGGGTGCACACGCCGCAATAAACAACATACTTGCCGCAAAGGCGGAGGATGGCGCGGTTATAGATACCTCCAAGATGGACGAAACGGGCAATGCGGACGCGGTCTATAAGTTCAGATGGACGGCGGCGGAGGATACCTTCGCCACATCGGAGGCGGGCGCAACCATAACCAACCAGCTGGACGATATGGATTACAACTACTATCAGAAGGACACCGTGCAGTACCTTTCGCGCAGCAACTGGCAGTCCTCCTGGCCCAAGAGCTATACTGGTCTTTCGGTGGTTACCACGACCGATATGCTCAAGTATCTCACCAACGACTTCCACACCACAACCGATACCGATACGGAAGGCATTGTGTTCGGCGCAGAGGGTGAAACCAACTTCACCGATATGTTCCTGTCTGACTTCAACGATGCAAGGTGGAGCGGAGTGATTGATAAAATCACGTTGGAAAATGCCGTAAGATTTACTGCAAGCGGCAACAGAACTTTCCAGCAGATGGACGAAGTTTACTTCCTCAGCGGCAACTCCTACGTTGAAAACGGTTCGGTAGGCATTCAGAAGACGCTTTCCCAGCAGTCGGATATGAACGCTCCCTGGTACGTTGACCCCACCGATGAGAACGCAGGCTTCTACTGCAACTCCTTCGGCGGCGCAACGCTTATGGCCTCCACGTGGAGCAAACAGCTCATGGAGGAGATGGGCGAGCTCTGGGGCAACGACGCATTGTTTGTAAATATCCCCATGGTATGGGCTCCCAGCATAAACATGCACCGCACGCCCTACAACGGACGCAACGGCGAGTACTATTCGGAGGACGGCGTTCTCAGCGGATATACCGCGCTCAGCGTAGGTTCGGGCGCAATATCCAAGGGCCTCATAACTTCCATAAAGCACTTTGCCTTCAACGAGCAGGAGACGGCGCGCAACGGCATATCCACATATATGAATGAACAGACCGCGCGCGAGGGCGAGCTCCGCGGCTTCCAGATAGCGCTTGAAGGCTACAAGAATGCCGAAGGCAAGCGTGTATCCGTACTCGGCATAATGACGGGTTACAACCGCGCAGGCGCAATATATGCGGGCGCGCACCAGGGACTTATGCAGGGCATACTCCGCGACGAATGGGATTTCAACGGATATGTCACCAGCGACCTTGCCCAGTCGGGCAGCACGTATATGCCCTATATAGAGAGCATACTTGCGGGCACGACAAACTTCGATACGGCTATAAATAACGACAGCACCGTATGGCGCATAAGCGTTGCCGACCTCGTTGAAGAGGTTAGCGGCGATGCAGAAGTGCTCAGGGCGCTCAAAGAAGACCTTCATTATTCTCTGTGGGCATTCTCGCAGAGCAACCTCGCCAACTGGATGACCGATACCACGCGCGTGGTATGGGTATGGAACTGGTGGCGCGGCGCGTATATCGGCACGGAAATTGTCAGCGGCATACTTATCGCCGCGGGCGTTGTGATGTATATTTACGCCGTTGCAATAGGTCCCTGGCGCGAGGATAAAAAGAATCGTCTTGCCGCGCAGGCGGAAAGGAGTGAAAAACAATGAAGTCAGCTTATGCCATAAAGAGAAACGGTAACGGCACGGCGCTTTTGCTCCTGCCCATAATACTTGCCGCAGCTGCGGAAATCCTTGCATTTTTCAGCTCGCGTGCAAACAGTACCTACCCCATAACCTCGCTTGATACCGTAATGTTCCTTACCGAATTTGCCGTAGGCATACTCGTTATAATCTACGTTTTAAGCTTTATTTTAAAGGGGACGGCCTGCATGGTTGCGTTCGACGCCCTCCGCGGCGTGGCCGTTGCGCTGCTGTGCATATGCATTTACACCGTGCTTGAAGAGCGTGCCACGCTCATGGGCTATGTGTGGTTCTCCGACCTTGAAAGCGGCAACGCAAACTCTGTAAGCGCGCTCAACCTCGGCGTAGCCTCCGCGGCTCTGTATGTGGGTTCGGTAATTCTGCTTGCCGTGACGGGCGCGGTTGAGTTTATCTCTGCCAAAAAGGTAAAGCGCACGCGCGAAGTCGTGCAGGCGGAAATTGACGAGCTCAACAAGGAACTCGCTTCAATGAAGTAATTGATGTGCGTACAGACGCACGGAAAAAAATAAAAAAGCGACAGCTTCGCGCTGTCGCTTTTTTTATGTGGTTTTTGTGTTAATTGAGCCATATGTGCGGCTCAATTGTGTGTTGCGTTCGTTTGGCTGATGTGGCGGTTTTAACGTCAAAAAATCAGATAGTTGCGCCATATATGCGGGGCAATTGTCTTTTTATGCGGCGTTTTTGTTGTAACTGTGTTCAAGAGCAATCTGCTGTTCGCGCTTTTTGAGTATGCGCGGCGACATGACAAAAAAAGTGGTTGCCGTGGTTATGCCTGCAATTATGTCGGCAATGCCTTCGCTGTAATATACGCCCGCAGAGCCCGCAAACAGCGGCAGAATAAAGCACAGCGGAATGAGCAGTATAACTTTTCTCAGACACGCTAAAAATATGGAAATTTTTGCCTGGTTGAGGGCGACAAATACGTTCTGCAACGTCATCTGTGCAAAAAAGAATATCGTGCCCATCATAAAGTAAGGCGTGTATTTTTTAATCAGCTCCATAACGGAAGGGCTTGCGCTGAACATATATCCGTATATCTGCGGAACGAGCAATGATATAAGCCACACGGTTGTGCTTACGCAAAGCGCAACAATGCTAACAATTTTGACGGCCTTTTTTATTCGTGCGGAATTGCCCGCGCCGTAGTTGTAGCTTACAAGCGGCTGTACGCCCGTTCCCAGGCCGTTCAGCGGCATGCATACCATCTGGTTTGCGCTCAGCATAATGGTAAGCGCGGCCGTGTAGTCGCTGTCGTTGGCGGAATAGTGTTTTAAGTTGACGTTGAATACAATCTGAATGGCGCTTTCGGTGACGGACATTATAAACGGCGAAAGTCCGAGTATGAGTATGCGCCCCGCAGTCTTCGGGCTTATGCGGAAAAATTCTTTGCGGAAGCGGAACCGCGTTTTCTTGCCTGAAAAGAAGATTATCACCCACGCGGCGGAAACTCCCTGGGAAATGATTGTCGCCAGAGCCGCGCCCTTTACGCCCATATTCAGCGCAAATATGAACAGCGGGTCAAGGCCTATGTTCAGCACTGCGCCTATCGCAACCGTGGCCATCGATGTAAAACTGAATCCCTGCGCCGTTATGAACGGATTCAGACCGAGGGAAATCATGACGAACAGCGTGCCCGCGCCGTATATGAACAGATAGTCGCTTGCATATTCAAAGCTGGAATCGGGCGCGCCGAACAGCTTTAAAATGGGGTCGCCTGCCGAAAGTATTACGGCGGTAAGCGCAACGCCGAAAATAAGCAGCAGTACAAAGCCGTTGTTGAATACGCGCTCTGCCTCGTCGCGCTTGTTTTCGCCGAGGAATATGCTTGCAAGCGGCGCGCCGCCCATGCCCACAAGGTTGCTGAACGCGCTGAGTATAAGCGTTACGGGCAGAGCAACGCCAAGGCCGGCAAGCGCGTCCGTGCCCGTCTTCGGTATGCCGCCTACGTACATTCTGTCAACTAAATTATATAAAAGGTTTATCACCTGCGCAACAACTGCGGGCGCGGCCAGCTTTGCTACCAGTCTGCCTACGGGGCCGTTGCCCAGGTCCATAGTTTTTGATGCCATAATAGCTCTCTTGTTTTCCGTATAGGTGCAATTATATCACCGCGGCAACGTTAAGTCAAAGAGTTTTCCTCTGTATGCATAAGCTGCGGGCGGACTGAATTTTTCAGTCCGCCCGCAGCGTTGATTTATTCAAAATGAAGTTTGCTTACGGGGTAGTACTTTGCAAGTCCGCCTGAAGATGTCTCGCGGTAGCTGTTCAGAAGGTCGCGTCCCGTGTTGTACATTGTCTTTACAATTAAATCAAAACTTATCTTGCGCGAATCTGCAAGGAAATTTGCAAGGCTGAGCGCGTTTATCGCCCTCATGGCGGCAACGGCGTTGCGCTCTATGCAGGGTATCTGCACAAGTCCCGCAATCGGGTCGCACGTAAGGCCCAGATGGTGTTCCATTGCAACTTCGGCCGCATAGTCAATCTGCGAAAGGTCCATTTCAAACAGCTCTGCAAGCGCTGCCGCCGCCATGGAGCAGGCCGAACCTATCTCTGCCTGACAGCCGCATTCCGCACCGCTTATGGAGGCGTTTGTCTTTATTACGTTGCCTATAATTCCGCCCGCCGCTAAGGCGTGCACAATCTGCTCGTCGGAAAAGCCGCGCGTCTGCTGCATATAGTACAGCACGCTGGGCACAACGCCGCTGCTGCCGCAGGTCGGCGCGGTAACTATCACTCCGCCCGATGCGTTCTGTTCGCTCACGGCAAACGCGTAGGAGCAGACCAATCTGTTTTCCCGCGTCTGTGCGGACTCGTCTATGTGGTGCTGTGTGAACAGATGGTGTGCGCGGCGCTGTGTTCCGAGGCAGCCGGGCAGAACGCCCGTCGTTGCAAGTCCTTCACGTATGGAGGCCTTCATCTGATTCCACACTTTTTCAAGGTAGTCAAAAATTTCTTCGCCCTCGCACTCAAAGGTGTACTGCCACAGCCGTATTCCCTTTTCGTTGCAGTAGGCCGTAATTTCGTCAAAGGTGGAAAGAGGGTAAACAGTATTGTCAATTCCCGTGTTGGAGTCTGGTTCGCCCTCAATTCTTATCGTGCCGCCGCCGATGCTGTAAAAGCGCGTCTTTGCAAGTACCTTGCCGCCCTTTACTGCCTCTATGTCCATAGTGTTGGGATGGACGGGGCAGGGTGTGGCGGTATCGAATATCACTTCGCAGTTGAAGGGCGCAAGCGTCTTT
>DVMA01000042.1 GCA_018715195.1 Candidatus Coproplasma excrementavium
CGCCGCCGCATTTTTGTTGAGCGTTGCGTTTTGAACGGGGCGTTCAGCGGGGGTGTATTTTAAGCGCAGATATTCGTCAACAAAAAAATTTCACCGTAAATTTACATAAGTTTTCCGCGGACGTTATAAACTTTGGCTACAATGGTTACATATAATATGGAAAAGACAATCAGGCGGAGGAAAACTTATATGAAGGTGTACGAACTTGAAGAAACTGCCGACGGCACTATGGAAGTAAAGGGCCGTGCGCGCGGCGAAAAGGGAGCAAAGGGCGCAAAAATTGCCGCAGCCATTGCGGCCGCGGGCGGCGCGGCGGCGGAAATACTGCTCGGTCTGCCCGTCTATCTCGTGCTTGCGGCGGTGGCTCTTCCCGCGGCGGCCGTTACGGCAATCGTAAAGCTCAGCCGCAGAAATCAGGGCAGATAATCATTTCTGCAAAAAGTGCGGACATTTACAAATTTTTAACAAAATATTATACTTTCTTAAACAACGGGGCGGTAGAATGTGTCCATAAAATAAATCGGGCGGAAAAAACCGCCGCCGCACATGCGGCATTAAGGAGGTATATTATGAAAGTAAAATACGAAAAAAATCAGCTTGAAGAGGTTGAAAACATACGCGGCGAATACTGCAGGCGCGAGGAGAGCGACCTTGAAAAGCTTAAAAAACTTGATGCGGGCGTAAAGCGCCCCGCCGTAATCTCTGCAATAACGGTGGGCACGGCGGGCACGCTTGTGCTTGGCACGGGCCTGTGCATATGTCTTGGCGCAATCGGCTCGCAGAGTCTTCTGCCCCTCGGCGTGGTGCTCGGCGTTGTCGGCATTGCCGTTGCGGCGTGCGGCTGGTTTATTTACAGGGCGGTGCTGAAAGCGCGCAAACGCAGATATTCGCAGGAGATTATTACCCTTTCTGATAAAATTCTCGGCGAGAACGCTTAAGGGCGGTGCGCCATACATACTGTTGACAAGCCGAAGGGAATATGTTATAATATTAACATAATCATAAACGCAAGGGGTTAAATGTTATGTCCGTAGGAGATGGCGACAGTAGCGGCGCCTACCCACGAATATCTGATAACTTAAAAGTAATTTTTTAAAGGCATAGCCATAGTAAAAACTATGGTTATGTCTTTTTGCGTTTTAAATTTATATGTATGGAGGAATGATTCACACAAAATGGAGGACCAGCAACACAGGCCCTGGCATGCAATGACGTTTCAGCAGGCCGAAGAAATTCTCGGCACGAGCGAAAAGGGCCTTTCGGACGAGGAGGCGGCCCGCCGCCTTGAAAAGTACGGCAAAAACGTACTCCGCGAAACAAAACCCAAGAGCATATGGAAGATGATTGCCGAACAGATTTCCGATATAATGGTAATAATTCTGTTCATAGCAATGGTCTTTTCGGTGGTTATGTACTTCGTCGACGGCGAGGGACTTGCCGAAGCCATAGTAATTTTATGCGTAATAGTGCTCAATGCCACGGTGGGCGTAATTCAGGAAAAGAAGGCCGCCGACGCGCTGGAGGCGCTCAAAAAGATGACCGCTCCCAACGCCCGCGTTTTAAGGCAGGGCGAAGAGAGCATTATTCCCGCAAGCGACATCGTCCCCGGCGACATAGTCTATCTTGAGGACGGCGCAATAGTCCCCGCGGAC
Source organism: Candidatus Coproplasma excrementavium (assembly GCA_018715195.1). GTDB lineage: Bacteria > Bacillota > Clostridia > Christensenellales > Borkfalkiaceae > Coproplasma > Coproplasma excrementavium. The sequence continues at coordinate 1,653 of DVMA01000042.1, forward strand.
ATAAGAATAATAAACGACAACAATATGAGCGTTCAGGAGGCCTCGCTGACGGGTGAAAGCGTGCCCTCTGCAAAGGACGGTCCCACCGTTCTGCCCGAGGACGCTCCCCTCGGCGACAGAGTGAATATGGCTTACTCCTCGTCGGTGGTTATGTACGGCAACGGCATAGGCGTGGCCGTAGGCACAGGCATGAATACCGAAGTCGGAAAAATCGCCGATATGCTCAAAAAGCAGGACGATTTTCAGACTCCCATAAAGAAAAAGCTCAATTCCGTGGGCAAAATTCTCACGGTAATAGGCCTTATCGTGTGCGTTGTGATAATGATAATAGGCTTCGCGCGCGGCGGAAGAACGTGGCAGTCGCTCGTTCTTCTGGGCATATCCCTGGCCATATCCATAATTCCCGAAGGTCTGCCCGCAACGGCTACCATAATAATGGCGTTCGGCGTACAGCGAATGGCCAAAAAGAATGCGCTGGTAAAGAGTCTGCCCGCCGTGGAAACGCTGGGCAGCGCAACGGTCGTCTGCTGCGACAAGACGGGTACTCTCACGCTCAACAAAATGACGGTTACTCACGTGGCCGTAGGCGCGGACTTTGAAACGGGTACCACAACGCTTACCGAAAACCTCGCCTCGAAGTATGGCAGAGAGGTATATTCCGACCTGATAAACGGCTGCGCGCTGTGCGGCAACGCGCACTTCGACCCCGACCGCCCCGGCGAAACTATGGGCGACCCCACGGAGGGCGCGCTCATACTCTTTGCGGACAAGTTCGGCATAAATTCGGAAAAGTATGAGGACGAGCATCCCCGCATGTTCGAACAGCCCTTCGACTCCGACAGAAAGAGAATGACCACCATAAACAGCATGCCCGAAGGGCTTGTCGCCTACACCAAGGGTGCGGTGGACGAAATGCTGCCCCTCTGCACGCACGTGCTCACGAAAAGCGGCGTCAGGGAGATGACCGATGCCGACCGCAAAAAGATACTCGAACTGTGCAACAGAATGTCTACGGATGCGCTGCGCGTGCTCGGCTTTGCCAAGCGTCAGTTGACAAAGGTGCCCGAAAACGAGACGGACAACGTGGAATTTGACCTCACGTTCATCGGCGCAGTCGGAATGATTGACCCTCCCCGCAAGGAGGTTATCGGCGCCGTTGAAACCTGCCACGAGGCGGGCATACGCGTAATTATGATTACGGGCGACCACAAGGTCACCGCGCTCGCAATAGCAAAACAGCTGCACATATTCCGCAAGGGCAACACCGTCATATCCGGTTCCGAACTGGACGATATGACCGACGAACAGCTGGACGAGGCGGTGAAAAAGTGCGTTGTGTTCGCGCGCGTGTCGCCTTCGGATAAGCTCCGCATAATAAAGTCGCTCAAGCGCACGGGCGAAACGGCGGCAATGACGGGCGACGGCGTAAACGACAGTCCCGCGCTCAAGGAGGCGGATATAGGCGTGGCGATGGGCATAACGGGTACAGACGTTGCCAAGGACGCCGCCGATATGATACTCCTGGACGACAACTTCACCACCATAGAACACGCCATAAGGGAGGGTCGCCGAGTATACCGCAATATCCAGAAGGTCATACAGTTCCTCGTCGCGGGCAACATATCGGAAATTCTGACGCTCTTCCTCGCCTTTCTGTTCGGCTGGGAGGACCCCATACTCGCAATCCACGTACTGCTCATAAACCTTGCAACCGACTCCCTGCCCGCAATCGCGCTCGGCGTAGACCCCGCGGACAGAAACATAATGAAAGTCCCGCCCGTAAAGAGTGGTACGCTGTTTGAAAAGGGCGTTATAATACGAATAGTGCTGCACGGACTGTTCATAACCGCGGCGTCGCTCTCGGCATACTGGATAGCAGAAGCCTGCTACGGTAGTGCGGCCGACGGCTCCAAACACGCCATAGCAATGACTATGACCTTCCTCGTTCTCTCGCTCTCGCAGCTCGTGCACGCCATAAACCAGCGCTCCAATTACGACAGCGTGTTCCGCCCCGGTCAGGGGCACAACAAGTTCCTGTACGGCGCTATGGGCGGCTCGCTTGCAATAGTGGCATTCGTTGCGCTTGTGCCGGGCGTTATGGACTTCTTCTCGCTTGTATACCTCGAGTGGTATCAGTACCTCATTGCAATCGCACTCTCGCTCTTCCCGCTTGTGGCCGTGGAAATCAGCAAGATAATAATAAGGGCGTGGCGCAGAAGAAAGAGTGCGCAAAGGGACTGATTTTTCAATTGCCCCGCATATATGGCCAGATTAACGGCATTTTCCCGCTCTGAAAGTGTTTGAAAACGGCTAAAAAAACGGCGCATATGCGTGCGCTGACCCATTCAGACTATTTTTATCGTAAAAAGGCAAAAGAGCGGCATATATGCGGCAAATAACGCAAAAATAAAGCGCCGCGCAGGGCTTTGCCCTGCGCGGCGCTTTTAATTATTCAGTCATTATTTTTCGTCGTCTGTTTTACTTTCTATGATGAAGGGAGGGCGGTGCTTGGTCTCCATATAGTTCTTGCCCACGTACAGTCCCACAACGGCTGTGCACGCCGCCAGAATGCCCGTAAACAGAGCCATTGCGGAGAGGATTATTCCCCAGAAGGGTATTATCTCAAGCGCGGTCAGTGTTATGGTTACAATCAGTCCCGCAATGCCCAGAGCAATGAGTATCGCCGCCACCGTGAATATAAATCCCAGCGGCTTTGTGGAAAAGGAGGTTATTCCGTCCACGGCAAGTCCGAGCATCTTTTTCAGCGGATACTTGCTCTTGCCTGCGGCGCGTTCGGCGCGCTCATAGTAGACCTTGTCGCTTTTGAACCCTATCATGGGCACAATGCCGCGCAAAAACAGGTTTACCTCTTTGAACTGTTTAAGTCCCGCAACCGCGCGCTTGCTCATAAGTCGGTAGTCGGCGTGGTTGAACACTATTTCAACGCCCAGAGCCTGCATTATCTTGTAAAAACCTTCGGCCGTGGTGCGCTTGAAAAAGCTGTCCTTCGCCCTGTGCGAGCGCACTCCGTATACAACCTCAGCTCCGTCATAATATGCGTCCAGCATCTTGTCCACCGCGTCTATGTCGTCCTGCAGGTCGGCGTCCATGGAGATAATGGCGTCAGCCTTTTCTTCGGTCGTATACAGTCCCGCAAGCAGCGCGTTCTGGTGTCCGCGGTTGCGCGAAAGTTTTACGCCCTGAAAGCGCCCGTCCTTTTCGTGCAGCTCGTTTATAATCGCCCACGTGCGGTCCTTTGAACCGTCGTCAACAAACAGTACGCGGCTTTCGTTACTTATTTTTCCGTTTTTTTCAAGCTCGTCCAGCTTTTCGCCAAGCTTTTGCGCCGTGATGTGCAGAACTTCTTCTTCGTTATAGCACGGCACTACGATATACAGCGTATCCGCCATAATTTTTCCTTGCGGCTCTTATCTGATTTTTTGTACCTTTGCGGCATAAAATAAGCGCCTGACTATTAGGTATTTTATATTGTTTTGCTTAAGTAGTCAACCTAATCGTCGCATAATGAGTATTTTGCGGCGCGTAAAAGGGTGCAAAATGTATTTTTGTGCAAAAAACACTTTACAAATTTAAAGTGATGAAGTAGAATATAGTAGTAAATCAATGTGTCTGTATGTGCGGCGCAGTCGCGCATAATTGCCGCAGACAGACTGCGGAAAGGTATATATATGGAAAAATTTGAAAATGAACGCGCACATAAAGATTTGTACGAGCTGTTTGCAAAGATTACTTCACCCGAAGACTTTGAAAAACTGCTTGTCGACCTTTGCACCTTTAACGAGCTGGACCAGCTTTCTCAGCGCCTGCTGTGCGCAAAATTGCTGTTAAAGGGGTATACCTACAACAAAATAATTGAAATTACGGATATATCCTCGGCCACGCTCTCGCGCGTTTCGCGCTGTCTGCAGCACGGCAGCGGCGGATACAGACAGATTCTCTCCGCGTACGAAGAGGGCGTGCAGGGAGGCGGCGATGAAGCCTGAACAACTTTCCTTTGAGGAACGGCTGTATTTAAGCCTTAAATCGCTGTACGAAAACTTTGGCTATTCGCCCTTTAAAATGCGCAGGTTTGAAGAGTACTCGCTGTATGCCGATAACTTAAACTTTCTGCGCAGCCGCGACGTAATCACATTCGGCGACAGAAACGGCAGGCTCCTTGCGCTCAAGCCCGATGTCACTCTTTCCATAGTAAAAAATTGTTCGGACGGTAAGGGGCTCAAAAAGGTTTACTACCGCGAAAGCGTGTACCGTCCCGACCGCCCCGGCGGGCAGTTCAGGGAAGTCAATCAGATAGGCCTTGAATGTGTGGGCGATGTGGACGACTATGTTCAGCTAGAGGTGCTGTATCTTGCCGCGCAGAGCATGGCGGCAGTCGGCGGAAAGTACGTAATGGACATATCGCATACGGCCGTGTTCGGCGGAATAGCCGCGCTCTGCGGCAGGGAAAGGCTGCCCGAGGACGTGGAGAACTGCATAAGCGCGCGCAACCTGCACGATATGTACGGAGTGTGCGCCGAATGCGGCATCGAACGCGCCATAGCCGAAAAGCTGGTTGCCCTTCTCTCGTGCGGCGGCAGCGACAAACAGAAAGTGGACCTTCTGCGCTCGCTGTTTTCCGGCAGCGCCGACTGTATGCGTGCGGCCGACGAACTTGAGGCGGCCTCCGAAAGTCTGCGCAGGCAGGGCGCGTGCGTGGAGATAGATTTTTCTCTTTCGGACGACCCCGAGTACTACAACGGCGTTGTGTTCCGCGGCTACGGCGAAAACTTCGCTCACGCCATTTTGACGGGCGGCAGGTACGATAATCTCGTAAAAAAATTCGGCGCTGGCAACGGCGGCATAGGCTTTGCAATCTGCCCCGATGCTCCCGAAAACTCCGCCCGCAGGGAACACGACTTCGATGTGCTCCTTCTCTGCAAAGAGGGTACTCCCGCGGAGAGCATTTTAAACCGCGCCAGGGCGATAACGGAGGGCGGAGAGAGCGTGTATCCTGCAAAAGCGGTGCCCGCAGACCTTAAATTCAGAAGGGTCGAAAGGTTATAATCTTTACTTTGTTATAAAATTATATCGCAAACAAAACTATTCATATACGGCATATTTTAACAATAAAACTATTCAAGTAATATGCTTTACAACAAATAAAAGGTAAATAAAACTATGCTTAATGTTGCGCTGCCGAAAGGTCGGCTCGGTGAAAAAGTTTATAAAATGCTTGAAAAGGCGGGCTACGCCTGCGAGGACGTTTTAAAGGATACAAGAAAGCTTGTGTTCACCGACGAAAAAAACGGCGTCAGCTATTTCTGGGTGAAACCCTCGGACGTCACGGTATACGTTGAACACGGCGTGGCCGATATAGGCGTTGCGGGGCGCGATACCATATTGGAGAGCGGCGCGGACGTGTATGAGCTGCTTGACCTTAAGACGGGCAAGTGCAGAATGTGCGTTGCCTCGGTCAACGGCTTTCGTGAGGACCATTCAAGGCCGCTGCGCGTGGCCACAAAATTTGCGCGCATTGCGGAAGACTACTTTGCCCGCCGCAACCGCGACATAGAGGTTATAAAACTCTACGGCTCGATAGAGCTTGCGCCAGTGCTCGGCCTTTCGGACGTCATTGTCGACATTGTGGAGACGGGCACTACCCTGCGTGAAAACAATATGGGCGTGCTGGAAGAAATTTTCCCCATAAGCGCGCGGCTTATTGCCAACAAGGCGCGCTGTAAGTTCAAAAAGGATGAAATAGAGGCGTGCGTTGCGCGGCTTAAAAAGGAGCTTCCCGATGATTAAAATTTTAAAAAATTATAAACTGGAAGATGTTTTAAGCAGAAAGATAGACGACTATTCCGAATACGAGCCGACTGTAAGGGCAATCATTGCCGATGTCGCCGCGCGCGGGGACGAGGCGCTCAGGTTCTACGCCGAAAAGTTTGACGGCGCAAAGCTCGACGGACTGGAAGTCACCGCTGAGGAGTTTGAAGAGGCGGAAAACAGCCTTTCGGAGGAACTTAAAGCCGTAATAAGGCAATCGGCGGAAAACATTGCGTTTTTCCACAGCAGACAGCGTAGGGAGGGGTTTGAAGTTGAGCGCGAAGACGGCGTCATACTCGGCCAGAAGTTTACTCCCGTCGCCGTTGCGGGCGTGTACGTGCCGGGCGGCACGGCAAGCTACCCTTCCACCGTGCTCATGGATATAATTCCGGCCAGAATTGCGGGCGTGAAGAATATTGTAATGGTTACGCCCGTCAAGGCGGATAAAAAGGTAAAGCCAGAAATTCTGTACGCCGCAAAGGTTGCGGGCGCGAACCGTATATTCAAGACTGGCGGCGCGCAGGCCATTGCCGCCCTTGCCTACGGCACGCAGACAATACCCAAGGCGGACGTGGTGGTAGGCCCCGGCAATATCTTTGTCGCGCTCGCAAAAAAAATGGTCTACGGCCTTGTGAATATAGACATGATTGCAGGCCCTTCAGAAATTCTGATTGTGGCTGACGGAAAGTCCAATCCCGTGTTCGTTGCGGCCGACCTTTTATCCCAGGCCGAACACGACAAGCTGGCCTCCGCGGTGCTTGTAACCGACAGCGAAAAACTGGCGCTTGAAGTTCAGGCGGAGATAGAGCGTCAGCTTCTCGCAATGCCCAGGGAGACAATCGCGCGCGCCTCGATTGAGGCAAACGGCAGAATAATAATCTGCGAAGATATGCAAAAGGCGGTGGATATAGCCAATGCAATCGCTCCCGAACACCTTGAAGTGTGTGTGGACGAACCCATGGAACTGCTGCCGAAAATTCTGAACGCGGGCTCCATCTTCCTCGGAAGATACACTCCCGAGGCCGTCGGCGACTACTTTGCGGGTCCCAACCATACTCTTCCCACGGGCGGTTCGGCAAAGTTTTCCTCGCCCCTTTCGGTGGACGACTTCGTCAAAAAATCGCAGTATATACGCTATACGCCTAAAGCTCTTGAAAAGGCTGCGCCCGGCGTTATGAAATTTGCCGAATGCGAGGGGCTTTATGGTCACGCAAACTCTGTAAAAGTGCGCGTGGATAAGGCATAGTACGGGGGTAATTCAAAATGTCGCGCTTTATGTGTGCCGACCTTGCGGCGCTGGAGCCATATGTTCCGGGTGAACAGCCGCAGGATAAAAAATATATAAAACTCAACACTAACGAAAGTCCTTTCCCTCCCGCGGAGGGGGTGAAGAGAGCGGTCTGCGAGCGTGCGGATATGCTGAATCTGTATTCCGACCCCGTCTGCACCGTCTTTCGCCGTGCGGCGGCGGAGCGTTACGGCCTCGGCGTGGAGAACGTAAGTCCCGGCAACGGTTCGGATGAAAATCTTCTGCACATATTCTATGCCTTTCTGCGGGATAAGGGGGTGGCCTTTCCCGACGTAACTTACGGCTTTTACAAAGTGCTGTGTGGCGCGCTTGGCATAGAGTACAAAATAGTGCCGCTCAAAGCTGATTTTTCGGTAAATGTGGCCGACTATGCCTCAATTAACACGCCCGTATGCATTGCAAACCCCAACGCGCAGACGGGTATTTATCTCCCGACCGAAGAGGTGGAAAAACTGGTATTGCAAAATACTGCCAGACTTGTTATAATAGATGAGGCGTATATCGATTTCGGCGGGCAGAGCTGTGCCCCGCTCGTGAATAAATACGACAATCTGATAGTCGTGCAGACGCTTTCCAAGTCGCGTTCGCTCGCGGGCGCGCGTGCGGGCGTAAGTTTTGCCTGCGAGGCACTTACGGCCGACATAGAAAAGGTGCGCTGTTCGCTCAATCCGTACAACATAAACAGTATGACAATGTACGCCGCGGCGGCCGCGTTAAAGGATGTTCCATACTTTGAAAAATGCACGCGCGAGGTGCAATTGGTGCGGGAATATGCCGCAACTACTTTAAAAAATTACGGTTTTTACGTGCTTCCATCGCTGTCCAACTTTTTAATGGCGAAAGCGGAGGGCGTAAGCGGCCAAAAATTATACGAAAAACTCAAAGAACGCGGCATACTCGTGCGCCATTTCTCGGATGAGCGCATAAAGGACTTTATCCGCGTAAGCATAGGCACACGCGCACAGACCGAACAGTTTTTGCGCGCGGCCATTGAAATAGTACGGGAGGAATTGCATGAGAACGGCTGAAATCAAACGTAAAACTGCAGAAACCGACATAACTTTGTCGCTCAATCTGGACGGCGAAGGTACGTATGATATAGATACGGGGTGCGGCTTTTTTGACCATATGCTCGAGCAGCTCTCCCGTCACGGCGGGTTCGATATAACCCTGCATTGCAAGGGCGATATCAACGTGGACTGCCACCACACCGTGGAGGACTGCGGCATAGCGCTCGGCACGGCATTTTTGCAGGCATTGGGCGATAAACGCGGCATATACCGCTACGGATGGGCCGCCCTTCCCATGGACGAGGCGCTCGTTCTGTGCGCCGCCGATTTAAGCGGCAGAGTGGCCGTCAACTTCGATATTTCTTTCCCCGGCGAGTACCGCCTGGGCGACATGGATGCCGAACTTGTCAAGGAATTTTTCCTCGGCTTTGCGCGTGGATGTCCCATGGCGCTCCACTTTAAAAAATTATACGGCGAAAACAATCACCACGTATGCGAATGTGCCTTCAAAGCGTTTGCAAAAGTTATGGCGCAGGCAGTAAAAATCGACCCCGACAGGGCGGATAAACTTCCTACAACAAAGGGCTCACTATGATAGCGGTAATAGATTATGGTGTGGGCAATCTCTTTTCACTCGCCGCGTCGCTCAGATATATAGGCGCGGAAAGTGTTGTCACCGCCGATGAAAAAGTCATAAACAGCGCGTCTTCCGTAATTCTTCCGGGTGTAGGCGCGTTCGCCGATGCGAAGAAAAAACTCGATTCGTGCGGCCTTATCCCCGTTTTAAAGCGTCAGGTAAGCGAGGGCAAACCTGTGCTAGGCATATGTCTGGGGATGCAGCTGCTGTTCGATAAGAGCTTTGAATACGGTGAACACGAGGGGCTCGGTTTTATCCGCGGCGAGGTGCGCCCGATAGCTTATGATTTAAAGGAAAAGCTTAAGGTGCCGCATATGGGCTGGAACAGCCTGCAGATAAAGCGTCCTTCTCCGCTCTTCAGATACATTTCTGACGGCGACTATGTGTACTTCGTTCACTCATACTACGCAGCCAATTGTGCGGAAAGCGTAACCGCCACAAGTTTTTACGGCGGGCTGGAGCTTACCGCCTCGGCTGAGCGCGAAAACGTGTTCGGTACCCAGTTTCACCCCGAAAAGAGCGGCGCTACGGGGCTTAAAATTCTGCGCGCGTTCAGCGAAATCAAATAATTTAATTGCGGTATTTTCGCTATATGTGCGGGGCAATTGCACTCTGCAATGAGTAAAATACAGGGTGGCCGCTCATTTTGCGGCCTATTCATAAAAATGTTTGTGATAAAATTGACCGCATACTATGCGGAAACTATTCATATATAACGCGACTTGCGGTTAAGGAGGCAATATGCGCATTTATCCTGCCATAGATATACGCGGCGGCAACGCCGTAAGATTGTTTCAGGGCGACTACTCCAAGGAAAAAATTTATTCCATAAACCCCGTGGATGTGGCGCTTAAATTTAAAAAAGCGGGAGCCGAACGCCTGCATGTTGTCGACCTGGACGGCGCGCTGGAGGGCGAGCTTGTCAATAAGGACCTCATCAAAAAAATAGTCAGCAGTTCGGGTCTTTTTGTGCAGGTCGGCGGCGGAGTGCGTTCGATAAACAGAATATCGGAGTACCTGTCGGCTGGCGCATCGCGCGTCATTCTCGGCTCTGCGGCCGTTGAAGACGCCGATTTTGTCCGCGAGGCTGTAAGATTTTTCGGCGATAAAGTTGCCGTAGGCGTAGACGCTCTCGGCGGAAAAGTTGCCATCGGCGGTTGGAAAAAGATTACCGATATAGACGCCTATGATTTCTGCGTGCGCCTGCGTGACGGCGGCGTTCGTACGGTGATATGTACGGATATATCAAAGGACGGCGCTCTTTCGGGCACCAATCTGCAGGCGTATGAGCGGCTTGTTCAGATTAAGGGACTGCGCATAATCGCATCTGGCGGAATAACCTATTACGAGGAGCTGGAAAAGCTCAAGGAAATGGGTGTGCGCGGCGCCGTGCTCGGCAAGGCAATCTACGATGGCGCAATAGATATCGGCAAGGCCGTGGAGATGTGTAAAGATGCTCGCTAAACGAATAATTCCCTGCCTTGACGTTCGCGACGGAATGGTTGTAAAGGGAAAAAATTTTATCGGCATACGCGAAGTCGAGTCGCCCGTATCGCTTGCGCAGAAGTACAATCTTTCGGGCGCGGACGAACTTGTCTTTTATGACATAACTGCCTCCAGCGAGGGGCGCGCGCTCTTTGCCGATACCTTGAAGCAGGTTGCCTCCTGCATATTCATACCGCTCACCGTGGGCGGCGGCATAAACACCGTGGAAGATTTTGACCGCGTTTTAAAGTGCGGTGCAGATAAAGTCAGCGTAAATACGGGCGCCATACGCGACCCTTCGCTCATTGGCACGGCCGCAAAACTTTACGGTAACCAATGCGTTGTGCTGTCCGTGGATGTGAAGCGCGTGGACGGAAAATTCACCGTCTTTTCCCACGGCGGCCGCGTAAATACGGGAATATCGGCGGAAGAATGGGTATACCGCGGCCAGGAAGAAGGCGCAGGCGAACTTGTGCTCAACAGCATAGATACCGACGGCGTAAAGGGCGGGTTCGATTGCGAAATGTTGCAAAAGGTCTGCTCGCGGCTTACCATACCGGTAATTGCCAGCGGCGGGGCGGGCAAAAAGGAAGATTTTCTTGAACTTTTTAAAACCGTTCCCCAGGCTGATGCGGGGCTTGCAGCCTCGGTTTTCCACTTCGGCGAAATACCAATTCCCGAATTAAAGGAATATCTCAGCAAAAACGGCGTGCACGTAAGATTGTAGTTTTTTTGCTTCGGATATGTCCGCGCTTGCAAAGTTGCAGATGCAATGCCGCAACATGGCTGTTGTCCTTTTTGCGGCAACATCATTTAATTTGTTAGCGCAAAAAATTAACCGTGGTACAGTATTATAATACTGGTTTATTACCGCTTTTATTATATATTGCGGCTGGTGCCGCGCATTGTGAGGTGCTTTTATTATGAAACTTCTTGATATAGATAAACTTGTGTTCGATAAGGACGGCCTTATCCCCGCCGTTGTGCAGGACGCGTACTCGAAAAAGGTGCTTACGGTTGCCTATATGAATCGTGAGAGTCTGGAAATAAGCATAAAGAAAAAACTTACCTGCTTTTATTCGCGTTCCCGCAAAAAGTTGTGGCTCAAGGGCGAAACTTCGGGCAACTTTCAGCATATCGTGTCCATCACGGCCGACTGCGACTTTGACAGCCTTGTGATTGAGGTGATAAAGGACGGACCCGCCTGTCACCTTGGTACGGACAGCTGTTTTTCCAATCACGTCTATGAAAATGAAGACGCGCAGGAATTTTCCATGGATGAGCTTTACGACGTAATCAAGGGGCGCAAGGACGAACCCAAGGAGGGGTCCTATACTTCATACCTCTTTGATAAGGGTGTGGATAAAATATTAAAGAAAGTAGGCGAGGAGTGCACGGAAGTTGTTATTGCCGGCAAGGGTGGAGATAAGGAGGAAATTATTTTTGAAATTTCCGACCTTACTTACCACGTAATGGTGCTTATGGCGGAATACGGCATAACCATCAATGATATAAAGGCTCAGCTTGCCTCACGCCGTGTGGTGGATAAAAAGGTCAAGCAAGAAAAAATGCAGTAAATTTTTTACGCTTAAATTTATATAAACTGTAAAAATATTACAGATATGCTTGTGTAGATTTTATAAAATGCAGTTTTCTGGTTAATCTGACAAGAAATTTTAATTTGTTCGTACGGAATAACTGCTGTTTGCGTCAAACGGTTGCAATGTTCTGTAAAAATATTACAGTTGAGCGTGCGGCAAAAAATCAGACTGTATTGCCTGCCGTATGGCGCAAATTGCCGTATGGACAATAAGATACTTTAATCTGTAAAAAATTGCTTTGTTGCAAGGAGGGCGGTATGCCGATTATAAAATCTAATATACATACGCATACCACCTTTTGCGATGGCTCTGCCACTCCCGAAGAAATGGTGCTTGCGGCAATTTCTGTCGGTATGGATACGCTTGGCTTTTCCTTTCACTCCGAAACGCCTTTCGATATGTCCTACTGCATGCAAAATTACCCCGCGTATTTTGCGCAGATACAGTCGCTCAAAAAAAATTATGCCGATAAAATCTGCATACTGCACGGAGAGGAACTTGACCTCTACGGAGTGCCGTGCAAGGACTGCGATTTTGTAATCGGTTCCGTGCACTACCTTTTCAGGGAAGGAAAATATTATCCCGTGGACTATACTGCACAGGCGCTCAAAGATACGGTAAACAATGTCTTCGGCGGGGATGCGCTGGCTGCGGCAGAACAGTATTTTGCGGAGGTGGCTCAGCTTTCAGAAAAAATCAGACCCGATGTGTACGGGCATTTCGACCTTATAACTCGCTTTAATGAAGTGTGCCCGTTGTCTGATGAAAACGATACGCGCTATAAAAGGGCGGCTCTTGCGGCGGTGGAGAGTCTGCCGCGCGGGGCAGTGGTGGAAGTCAATCTTGGCAGACTGTATAAAGGACAGGGCGGAATGTATCCCTCAGAATGGCTTGTGCGTGAACTCAATGCACGCGGAGCAAAGTTTATGCTCTCTTCTGATGCGCATTGTATGGCGGCGCTCGGTTTTGCCTTTGATGAAACCTGTGCAAAACTGAAGACCTTGGGCGTAAAGTCGCTGGTAAGGTACAAGGACAAAAAGCTCGTGACGGTTGAACTCTGAATTCTTTGCGTCAGTTTTTAATTGCTCTGACCGGTTGATTATATGTGGCCTGCTTATATGATTATGCAATAAAAATTGTTGTATTTGCCGCATATCTTCGTGGTAAATTAGTGCAGTGCAATAAAAGCAGTATTTGCGGCATATATGCTGGGTAATTGTTTTTTGCCTATATAGCTAGGCTTGACTTTTTAATTGATGCGCGGGTATTCCGCGCTTTTTTATTGCCATATATGTGCGGGGCAATTTAGGTTTGTTCAATAAGAGTGTGTTTGCAATATATATGCAGAGCAATTTGTGTAAAGCGCAATAAATGTTGCAGTAATTGCGGCATATATGTGGGGTAATCAGATATAGTGTAATAAAAGTCGCGGTAATTGCAGCATATATATGGGGTAATTTAGTACAGCACAATAAAAATTACGATGTTTAAAGCATATATGCGGGACAATTGTTTGTTTCTGTTTTCCGTATATAATTTGTGTTTTTGCACAATTGGGTGGCATATATGCCTTGATTAACGCTGTCTAAGTATCTTGCGAAGAATGCGATGTGCCTTTTTTAATAAGTTAAGTACTGACTTTTACAACTGTCAAGCGTGTGCATTTTGCGCGGGGGGAATATGTGGGCGGGGCATTATAATGGAGTATCTAAATATAGAATCTGAAGGCATTGCTCTTTTGCAATCTGTCGGCAAAAAGATTTCAAATTCGCCTTAAAAGCGCATTTTTTTACAACTATTTTACAATTGCGACCTTAAAATTTTGTTTTTTAGCTCCACAAATCAAAATTTTATGTTATAATGGTTATACTTGAAAAATATAAAATGAAAAATTGCGCGCTGCTCTGCGCCGGAGAAAAAGTATGAGGATTGGCATTCTTACGAGCGGGGGCGACTGCCCCGGTCTCAACGCCGTTTTGCGCGGTTTTTGCAAGTATTGTTTCAATAAAATCAAGGATGTAGAGATATTAGGCTTCCTTGAAGGCTATGCTGGCCTTATGAACAGAGAGTATAAGCAGCTCACCCCTGCCGATGTGGAGAATATACTCGATGTCGGCGGCACTATACTCGGCACTTCCCGTCAGCCGTACAAGCTTATGACGGTAAAGGAGGGCGATGCTCCCACCAAGCTGCAGATGATGGTGGACAACTACAAAAAGTTAAAGCTGGATGTACTGGTAACGCTCGGCGGCGCGGGCACGCATAAGACCGCCTCGCTCCTTTCGGTGGAGGGCTGCAACGTTATCGGACTTCCCAAGACGATAGACAACGACATTTACGGCACGGACGTGACATTCGGTTTCCACACCGCGGTATCGATTGCCGCGGACGCATTAAAGCGCATACGCACCACTGCGGACAGTCACAGACGCGTGTTCTTTGTGGAAGTTATGGGAAACAAGGTTGGCTGGCTCACCTTATATGCGGGTGTGGCTGCGGGCGCGGACGCAATTCTGATTCCCGAAATTCCCTATGACGAGGACAAACTGGCAGCCTTTATCGCTGAGAAGATGAAGCAGAGGCGTTCGGTAGTGATTGCCGTTGCCGAAGGCGCAATGAGCGTAAAGGAGGCCGCAATGAGCAAGAAGGAGCGTCGCGACTACCTTGTCCAGGCGGGCGGTTCGCCCGTTACCGACAGGCTGGCTTCGGCTATGTCCGCAAAGACGCCCTTCCAGTGCCGCTCTACCATACTCGGACATATTCAGCGCGGCGGCGAGCCCTGCGCGTTCGACAAACTGCTCTCCACGGAAATAGGCGCGTTCGGCGCGCACCTTGCGCAGGTTGGCAGGTATGGCGTTACCGTATGCGTGCGCAACAATCGCCTCGGTTTCAATATTCTCACCGACATCGCCGGCAGAACCAAGCGCGTTCCCTCGGACGGTCAGCTTGTGCTGCTGTGCAAGGATACCGGAATCTACTTCGGCGATTGACCATATTATATATATCCCTGCCTGAAAGCGCGGACTATCTCAAAGAGGCTTTTTCATGGCGGCTTGTGCGCCGCTTTGCTGTAAGAATGTTTCGCTTTTATGGATATGGTGCGGATAGGCAGTCGGTTGCATAACGGCAACTGTAAAATTTTTACGATTAAGGCGCGTCTGAAAAACACGTTCGGCCGCGCAAGATAAAATAAAACGTATGAAACGCGCCTTTGGCGCGGCATCTCATCGGAGGAAAAAAGGATGTATGCAGTTATAGACATCAGCTCAACCAGTATTTCAATGGTTGTGTGCGGCAAGGACGGTACTCACACCGCGTATAAATACAGAGAGAGCCTTTCCGCTCTGAGCTTTACAGAGGGCGGCAAGCTGACGGAGCACGGTGTGGAAAAGATATGCGACAAGATATCCGTCTTTCAGGACCAGTGCAAAAAGCTCGGTGTGGAAAAATTATATGTCGTTTCCACGGCGGCAATGCGCTTTATCGACAATGCTGAAGACGTATTTGAGGCAATCCGCACACGCACGGGCGCAATCGTCAACCAGATAGACGGCGAAACGGAGGCTTACTGCGACTGTGTTGCCAATGAAAAGTTCCGTTCGGTTAAAAATTCTGTAATAATAGATATCGGCGGCGCCAGCATAGAGGTATGCGACCTTTCCAAATCTGGAAGGGAGGGCATAAACTGCCTCAATTTCGGCGCGCTCACGTTACAGCGCAAGTTCGTAAAGAGCGTCTATCCCGACAAGGAAGAGTGCGCAAAAATCAAAAAGTATATCAAAAAGGCGCTCTCCAAGGCTGAAATACCCGTTGAAGAGGGTGGCACGGCCGTGCTTGTAGGTGCAACCAACCGCTCTGTATACGAAATTTATCGCGACTATTACGACATTCCCGAAAGCGAGGAAATGACCATCGAGATGGATAAGCTTAAAAAGCTTGCCAAAAAGCTTATCGAAGCTCCCGACAGGTCACATCTGCTCATAAAGAACGCTCCCGAAAAGATATACTTTATAGTGGTTGCGCTCATTACGCTTGTTCAGCTGCTCAAAAAGCTAGGCTTTAAAAATATCGTGGTAAGCGATTACGGCGTAAAGGAGGGCTATCTTAAGATGGCGCTCACGGGCGAGGAAAAGGCAGAACCTTCACCCTTCTTCCCCGAAAGACCGGTAAAGGAGATAAAGTCTGTAGAGGAGCTGGCCGAGCACATCAAACTCCGCCAGAAGGCAGGCAAAAGCCCCAAGCGCAAGGATGAAAAAAGTCCCGAAGAAAAGGCTGAATCTGAAGAGAATAAGGGCGAATAACTCCGCTTTTATTCAGTTTTA
>DVMA01000043.1 GCA_018715195.1 Candidatus Coproplasma excrementavium
TAGCGATGAGCTGGGTAAGCGAACCGGTGGGTACGGGTACGCGCTGTGCGCAGCCGTCGAGCACGCCGTTGAGTTCGGGGATAACAAGACCGATTGCCTTAGCTGCGCCCGTGGAGTTGGGAACGATGTTAACGGCAGCGGCTCTTGCACGCCTTAAATCACCCTTGCGGTGAGGTCCGTCGAGAACCATCTGGTCGCCGGTGTATGCGTGTATGGTGGTCATGTAGCCCTTCTTGATCTTGGCGAACTTGTTGAGGGTATCAGCCATGGGTGCAAGGCAGTTGGTCGTGCAGCTTGCAGCCGAGATAACGGTATCGGTAGCCTTTAAGGTCTTTTCGTTTACGCTGAATACGATGGTAGGAAGATCGTTGCCTGCAGGTGCGGAAATAACGCACTTCTTGGCGCCGGCCTTGATGTGTGCGGAAGCCTTTTCCTTGGAGGTGTAGAAACCGGTGCACTCAAGCACTACATCTACATCGAGGTCCTTCCAGGGAAGGTTAGCTGCATCCTTTTCGGCATAGATTTTGATGGTCTTGCCGTTTACGGTGATGGAATCTTCACCTGCGGTAACAGTTTCGGCATACTTATATCTGCCCTGTGCCGAGTCATACTTTAAAAGGTGAGCCAGCATCTTGGGGCTGGTTAAATCGTTGATTGCCACGATTTCATAGCCTTCGGCATCAAACATCTGCCTGAAAGCAAGACGACCGATACGGCCGAAACCATTGATTGCAACTTTTACGTTTGCCATAATGTTTTGTATTCCTCCGAATTAAAAAAATTAGATTTAAACTGAGTTTTATTGCAGATTTTACGGTAAGGCCTCCCGCCTTTCCCCTCAATCCGCTAATATTATATCAAATACTTTTTTTCAAGTCAACAGATTATTTGAGATTTTCGGGGTTGAGTGCCTTTAAGCTGTCAAGAACAAACATTCCGTCCTTTCTTATGAGCACATCGTCGAACCAGATTTCGCCGCCGCCGTATTCGGGAGTCATTATAAGCACAAGGTCCCAGTGCACTCCGCTCTGGTTGCCGTTCCACGCCTCGTCATAGCAGCAGCCCGGCGTGAAGTGTATCGAGCCCGATATCTTCTCGTCGAAGAGAATGTCGAGCATGGGCTTTGTAACATAGGGATTGACGCCGATTGCAAACTCGCCGACATAGCGCGCGCCCTCATCGGTATCGAATACCTTGTTGAGAGCCTCGTCGTCGCCGTCGCAGGTGGCCTTTATTATCTTGCCGTCTTTGAACGTGAGCGAAATGTTTTCAAACTTCTTGCCGCCGTTCATGGTGGGCGCGTTGTAGGTAATTACGCCGTTTACGCTGTTTTTTACGGGTGCGGTGTACACTTCGCCGTCGGGAATGTTTCTGTCGCCCGCGCACTTGACTGCGGGTATGTCCTTTATGGAGAAGGTTATATCTGTATTCTTTGCGACAAGGCGGACTTTATCCGTCTTGTTCATAAGCTCAACAAGCCCGTCCATCGCGCGGGACATCTTTGCATAGTCGAGAGTGCATACGTTGAAGAAGAAATCTTCAAACTTTTCGGTGGACATTTCCGAAAGCTGGGACATTGCGTCCGTGGGGAAACGGAGAATTACCCACTTGGTCTTCTTCACCCTTATCTCGTGGTGTACGGGGAAGAAGAACGAACGCTGATATTCAGCAGAGATGTCCTCGGGCACGTCTGAAAGTTCAAAGTTGTTTTTAAAGCCGCGCACGCCGATGTACGCGTCCATATCGTTCATTATATACTTGTCGTATTCAGCAAGCTTTTTTATGCTCTCTTCGCTTGCGCCCATAAGCAGCGAACGCTGGATACGGTTCGCGCCGAGCTTTACATAGGGTATGCCGCCCGCCGCATATACCTTTTCAAGCAGGGCGCATACAAATTCTTCGGGGGCGTCGATTGCTTCTATGAATATCTTCTCCCCCTTCTGAAGGTGTACGGAGTAGTTTACAAGTCCGTCGGCAAGTTTGTTGAGTCTTTCGTCACGCATAATTTGCTCCTTTATTTTTTGCAATTTACAATCGAAATTATATACCTTTATATTACGATTGAAAAGCGTTTTTCGCTATTTTTGTAACAAATTTATAAAAGCGCTTGAATTTTGCCGCAGCATGGATTATAATATGTACGTTAAAAAATTTTAAGGTCGCTTTTTCGCGGCCGCATAAAATACGGAGGTTTTTATGGGATTAGTTTCTGCAAAAGAAATGCTTGAAAAGGCCAGAGACGGCAAGTACGCGGTAGGTCAGTTCAACATAAACAATCTTGAATGGACAAAGAGCATTCTTGCCACCGCTCAGGAGCTCAACGCGCCCGTCATTTTAGGCGTTTCTGAAGGCGCAGGCAAATATATGACCGGTTTCAAGACCGTTGCCGCAATGGTTAAGGCAATGATCGAGGAAATGAAGATTACCGTGCCCGTTGCTCTGCATCTCGACCACGGTACTTACGAAGGCTGCTACAAGTGCATAGAGGCAGGCTTCTCTTCCATCATGTTCGACGGTTCGCACTTCCCCATCGAAGAAAATATTGCAAAGACCACTGAACTTGTAGGCGTCTGCAAGAAGATGGGTCTCAGCCTTGAGGCCGAAGTAGGCGCTATAGGCGGCGAAGAAGACGGCGTCATCGGCAGAGGCGAATGCGCTGACCCCGAAGAATGCAAGAAGATTGCAGACCTCGGCGTTACTATGCTTGCCGCAGGCATCGGCAACATTCACGGCAAATACCCCGCTGACTGGCCCGGCCTTTCCTTCGATACTCTCGCAGCAGTAAAGGCTAAGGTTGGCGATATGCCCCTCGTTCTTCACGGCGGCACGGGCATTCCCACCGACCAGATTAAAAAGGCCATCTCCCTCGGCGTTGCAAAAATCAACGTCAACACCGAATGCCAGCTCGCTTTCGCTGCAGCTACCAGAAAGTACATCGAAGAGGGCAAGGACCTTGCAGGCAAGGGCTTCGACCCCAGAAAACTGCTCGCTCCCGGCAGCCAGGCAATCAAGGATACCGTCAAGGAAAAGATGGAAATCTTCGGTTGCATAGACAAGGCGTAAAATCTTGCAACAAATTCATGACTGAAATTGCGGCGGAACTTTTGTTCCGCCGCTTTTTTGCCCCCTACATTATAAATTGTACCCCTCCGCCTTTTTTATGCAACGGCATAATTTTCAACGGTCAAAGCGCCCGCATTAAAGAAAGAATATATGCGGCGTTTAAAAGTTTGCAGTCTGCGCATATTTTTAGTATGAGTGATATGCTGAAAATTAAAATTGCGGCCGTTTCTGCGCTGGCCGCGGCGTGCGCGTTCATGTGCGCATGCACGATAGACGCAAGCAGCTCTTTAAAAGAGCTGACCGACCCCTACATTGCACGCTATGAATGTACGTACATCTGCTACGGCGGACGCGATATGACGGACAACTTTGATTATGTGCGCATAACATTCGAGGACAAGGACACCCTGCTTGCCGAATACAAGACAAAAAACGGAAAACCGCACGCTCACAGATGTCCCTACACATTCGATAAAAAGACGGGCGAGTTTTATGCCGACTTCGGCGCGGCGGGAGTCAAATACAGACAGCCGACAAAGATTGAAGACGGAAAGTTTACCATAAGTTTCCCCGTTGCGGGTAAACAGCTCATTTTAAGGTTCGAAAGCTGAAAAAAGGTTTTTATAAGCAGAAAACAGCGCCCTTTAAAGGCGCTGTTTTCAGTTACATATTTATTCAGATGTCAAGGGGCGTACGCCCGTCGGAAAACGTGACATGAAAACCGGCGGACAAGCAAGCCTTATTTTTTCAACAACGGAAAATTTCTCCGTTTCCTCGGTTTCCATAATTATATAAACAGTTCCAAAAATTTTTGAGTTCTTTTATTCGGTCTGCGCAAGCGGAAAAGTCTGGCCTCCGCCACGTATCTTTTAGACGTAAGCCAGCCCGCAACCCTGTCGTATACGGCAGTACATTTATATATATAATATCCCGCAATGCCGCACATCGTACCTATGACAAGTCCCGCCGCAACGTCCGTGGGATAATGCTCGCAGAGGTATATGCGGGAAAGCCCTATTATGAAAGCGAGAATGACTGCGGGAATGGCCTTTGCGCGGTAAAATATGACCAGAACAGCCGCCGCGCAAAATGTTACGGCAGTATGCCCCGAGGGGAAACAATAATCAAGGGAAACATCTATGCCGTACTGCTTATAAAAATCTTCCGCCCAGGAAAGCTCTCCGTGAGTCCAGGGCCTCTCCCTTCCTACGGCATTTTTAAGGATAAGGTTTACCACAACCACGTCCACAATCAGCGCAAAGGCAAGCGCAACGCCGCAACGGCGGGTCTTTTTGAAGATTAAAAGCACAACGCACAAAACTATGCTTATCGTCCCCCCCGCCGCAAGCGCGGAAAAGTATTTCATTGCATAGTTCAGCCACGCCTCGCCGTGAAACGTCTGATGCACAAGGTTGAGTATTTCAAGTTCGGTCATTGCCTTACCCCTCTTTATGGTTTTACTTTAAATTTGTCGTCTTTGTTTTAAGCTTGCCGTCAGCACCGTTTTTTATCTGAAAACAAATTCAAGCCCGACAAAATCTGGCGCACAAATTACATATAGTTATGCCCCGCCGCGTCGCCGCATATACCGCACAACGATTAAAAATAAATATCCACTGGCATAGCCAGTGGTTTTTATTTTTCGGGCATAGCCCTAATACTACCAGCAGGGCACAAGTGCCCTTCAGGAACGCCTGGCAGCGCGCTACTTTTACTTGCTACCCTTAAAAGGGTC
>DVMA01000044.1 GCA_018715195.1 Candidatus Coproplasma excrementavium
CAGTTTTAAATTTATTCTCAAATAAAACTTTGCAAAACATATTGCAAAACTTTAAGGCGCTTTAACTGTCAAAAATGAATGTCGCATATGTGTTGCGACATAAAAAGATATATTTTTTAAAACGTATCGCTTGTTTTTGCTGTGCAGGAAAGTTGCTTGTTCTCACGGTAAAACAGGTATCATTTTAAAAATATTGAAAATAAAACTATTCAAAATATATAAAAACGGTAAATAAAACGTGGCATAAATTAAAACACGTGCTGCGATAAGTGAAAAGATATAAGGTATTATGGCAACTGATAAATCACCAATCAAGCTAATCAAGGGCGTATACGTAAACCGCGAATTTTCGTGGCTCAAATTCAATCTGCGCGTGCTGGAGCAGGCGACTGATGAAGATACGCCCGTACTGGAAAGGGGTAAATTCCTCTCCATCTTTACTTCCAATCTCGACGAATTTTTCATGGTGCGCATGGGCAGCCTTTACAACGAGGACAAAATGCACCCCGAGGCTACCGACAACAAGACGCGGCTTACGTTCGGAATGCAGCTTAACGCAATTGCCGAAAGAGTGCCCCGCCTGTACGAAATGCGCGAGCATGCGTTCACACACTTAAAGCGCGACCTTGCCGAAGAGGGAATAAATATTTTAAGCTATTCGCAGCTCTCCGACGGCAGAAAGGAGGAGCTCAAAAAATACTTCAACGCAAAAGTATTGCCCCTTCTCTCGCCGATGGTCATAGACGCAAAGCACCCGCTGTTCAGGTTCGATAATTTAAGGTGCTATATGCTCTACAAGCTGAAAAAGAACGACCACACCATGATAGGCGTAATGGATTTTTCAGACAGGCTTGATTCGATGTACCGCTTCGAGGGCGGCAAAAAGTTCAGCTTTATAACTATGGAAGAGGTCATCCGCAACCTCGGCTACCTTGCATTCCCCGGCTATACGGCATCGTCCTCGATTATGATAAGGGTCACGAGAAACGCCGACTTCGAAACGTACGTTGAGGACGCCGACATGGAGTACAACAACGACTTTTCGCAGTATATGAAGAGCAAGGTGGAGACCCGTTTCATTCAGAACGCCATAAGACTGGAAGTTTTCGGCGAAAGCAAGTCGCTCATGAAGTTTGTCACCGAGACGCTCGGAATAAGCGAAAATCTCATTTACAAGGTTCGCTCAAACTTCTCATTCAAATATCTTTTCAGTCTGCCCAGAAGGCTGGATAAGGAACTTTCGGCTAAACTTTCCTATACCGCATTCAAACCCAAGATATCCGAAAGGCTGGCAAAGGCAACCTCCATGATTGACGAGGTGAGAAAAAAGGACGTGCTTTTAAGGTATCCCTTCGAGAGCATGGAACCTTTAATAAAACTGCTCAACGAATGTGCGGAGAGAAAGGACTGCATTGCCATCAAAATTACAATATACCGCCTTGCCGACCATTCGCGCATAGTGGAGGCGCTCAAGCGCGCCAGCGAAAACGGCATAGACGTGACCGTGGTAATAGAGCTCTGCGCAAGGTTCGATGAAGAGAACAACCTCTATTTTGCAGGTCAGCTGCACGACGCGGGCTGCAATATAATATACGGAATGGAAAATTACAAGGTTCATTCCAAAATCATATCCATAATGTTCTCCGATGACGACGGCGGCATAAGCTACATAACCCACCTCGGCACGGGCAACTACAACGAAAGCACGGCAAAGCAGTACACCGACCTCAACATAATCACGGCTGACCGCCACATAGGCGAGGATGGCGCCGCGTTCTTCCGCAATGTGGCCATATCCAACGTGGACGGCGACTATTCCCGTCTGCAGATTGCGCCCAAGTATTTCAAGCACAAGATACTTGAATGTCTGGACGGCGAGATTGAAAAGGCAAAGTCGGGCAAAAAGGGCATATTCATAGGCAAAATGAACAGCCTTACCGACAAGGTGATAATCGATAAGCTGATAGAGGCCTCCTGCGCTGGAGTGGAAATAAAGCTGATTGTTCGCGGCATATGCTGTTTCCTTCCCGGCAAAAAGGGCAAGACGGAGAACATCAGCGTGCGCAGCATAGTTGGCAGGTTCCTCGAACATTCGCGCATCTACTGTTTCGGCGAAGGCAAGGACAGGGTTATGTACATCTCCTCCGCCGACCTTATGACGCGCAACACCGACCGCCGCGTGGAAATTGCCACGCCCGTTCTGGATAAGGACATTGAAAACGAAATTTATAAAATGCTGGAAGTAATGCTTGCGGACAACGTAAACGCGCGCATGCTCATGCCTGACGGCACCTATGAAAAGGTGGAAGACGGCGGCGAAAAGATTGACTCCCAGGACTATTTTTTAAAGCACGTATAAAATTTTAAGACAAAATCAAAGGCGTCCGCTCTGCGGACGCCTTTTTGCACGTCAACCGTGTTGTAAAATAACTGTTTTGGGTATATTTTTTGTGCAGTGTGCTTAATTTTATCTGCGTTTCATTTATTTTTAACACAGCCGCGGTATAATGGTTGCAAATAAAACAAAGGGGAAAAGCATGAACGAAACAGAAGGAGCTGCCATTTCCGGCGGCACGGAAAATAATCTGATATCCGCACTCGCGGCGGGAAACATAGCGCGAATGCGCGACGCGCTGGATAAATTCCGCAGGCTTATGTCCTACTATAAGTGCGCCATAATGGAGGTGGAAACAAAGTTCCGCGTGCTGGACGAACAGTTTTCTTCCCGCCACGAACGCAACCCGATAGATACCATAAAATCCCGACTCAAATCGCCCGAAAGCATACTTGAAAAGCTCAGACGCAAGGGGTATGAAATGTCCTTTCCCTCGGTAGAAAAAAATCTGTGCGACATAGCGGGCGTGCGGGTAATCTGTTCTTTCAAGGACGATGTGTATATGCTTGCCGACAGTCTTTTAAAGCAGGACGACGTTGCGTTAGTCACCGCAAAGGACTACATAAAAAATCCCAAACCCAACGGGTACCGCAGTCTGCATCTCATAGTGGAAACGCCCATATTTTTGCAGGAGGAAAAGCGAATGATGAAGGTGGAGGTGCAGCTAAGAACAATTGCAATGGAATTCTGGGCCAACCTTGAACACAAGCTGCGCTACAAAAAGAATCTCCCGCCTGAACTTGCGGCGGCAACGGCGAAAAGACTGCTCGCCTGCGCCTCGTCTAGCGCCGAACTGGACGAGGAGATGGGCAAAATCCGCAACGTCATAGAGGGTGTATAGCGCCGCGGCAATGCTTGCATAATTGAATAATCGTGGCATATATACGCCTCTTTTGTACAAAATGAAAGCGCCGCCGCGGAAAAAATTTTCCACGGCGGCGCTTCTGTGCTCTGTGTTAAACTCTTTCAAAACCCGCGCCGCGCGGCAATATTTTTTCAACTCTTTACAAATCGGCGGCGGTATGCTAATATATATAATGTAGCAAAGTATATCATCTGCCGTCATATCGCCGTGTTTCCGCGCTGAAGTTGCGCTAGGGCGCAGGCGGAGCGTCGGCGCACATATTATCGGCCGCAGGTAAAAAGCTTTCGCGGCGAGGTGAATTATGTCAAAGGAAATACAGGTCATAAAATACGAAGGCGACAACTCCGAACTGTTCAAACGCATATCCGCAGACGGACTCGACCCCGAGGCAAAGCTGATTGTACCCGAAACGCACAACGCCATACTCATAAAGGACGGCGTGCTGATGGATACGCTCAACAGCGGCAGTTACGACATATTTGAAGAAAAATCGGCCAAAAAATGCCGCAACGTCAGCGTGGAGGTCATTTTTCTCTCAAAGACGGCCAGGCTTAAGGTCATGTGGGGAACAAAGACGCGTTTCGACTTCCGCGACGTTGAGACTGACGTGCCCGTAAAAGTGGGTGCGCACGGCGAGTTCGAGGTTCAGATTTCCAACCCGAGAAAGGCGTATATGGTGCTTATCGGCGCGGAAAAGACGTTCACGGTGCAGGACCTTAAGGACCGTCTTGCCGCACGCATGATGAGCAAGGTTGAACCCGCCATAGCGCGTGCCATGCGTTCGGGCGGAATAACTTTCGACAGAATGAGCGAGCACAAGGACGAAATCGCGCAGAGCGTTCTGCCCGTGCTTTCAAAGATGTTTGAGGACGACTACGGCCTTAAAATTTTTTCGTTCACGATAGCCAGCGTTGTAATCTCCGACGAGGATATCGCCGCCATAGAGGCCGCCCGTTCGGGCGGGAGAAAGGCTGCGGGCGTATGCGCCCGTTGCGGCGCTCCGTACAGAGAGGGGGATAAGTTCTGCTCCTCCTGCGGCAGTCCGCTCGGCGGAAGAAAGCTGTGCAAAAACTGCGGAAAACTCAACGAGGCGGACGCCTTATTCTGTTCTTCCTGCGGCAAAAAGCTTGACTGAAAGGTTGCAAAATTCAGATTGGTGCGGCAATATGCCGCAATTAACGCATTTATGCGTAAATAATCAGGACAGGAGAACAAGTTATGGATAAAGCAATGCTTACGGTGCTGGAGACGTACGAAATCGTAATAATCGTGCTCGTCCTTGCCGTGTTTGTCGGCGTAATAATAGCCGCAATGCTGCTTAAGAACAAGCGCAAGCGCGGCGTGGACGAAAGCGTGCTTGAAAGCCGCGACGAAGTAAATGAAAACGCGCGCACCGTTCAGGTGCTCAAAGTGCTTGCAGAGGGCAAGCCCGAGGTAGAGCAGAAGCTGGACGAGCTGTACGATAAACTTTTATACCTCACCCCGTCCGCGGAGGAAGAGGTTGCCGTCATCGACGAAAAGATAAAGAACGCGCTGGGCGACATAAAGATTGAACTCACAAAGACGCGCGGCGACGAGGGGTGCGGCAAGGCGGAAAAGTATATCGAGGACATAAAAGTGATGATTGCCGAGCGCGCTGTTTACACACAGAGGTAATCTGCCGCGGTAAGTTGGATTGAAAGGGGTATAGTATGTGGCCGTTTAAAAGCAAATACGATAAACTTAAGCGCGAGGACGTGGTCAACGCCATCTGCAATCTTGAAAAGCAGGAAAACGACCTTGAGGAGGCCATTGAGGAGCGTGCCCGCGCCATCGAAGAACTTTTGCAGAAGGGCAGGCGCGAAACCAACCGCGAACTCAAGTTGTTTTACGCCAAAAAGATAACCTCTATGCGCGAGGAGAACCAGACGGACGTAAGGCGCGCAATGTACCTTATGTACAACACCAAACTTCTGAAAAAGCTGAAAAATACGATAGACGACAACGAATTTTTTATGCGTACGGGCAAGGTTTCGCTGGGTAATCTGCTCTCCGACCAGAAGGGACTGGCGCAGTTTCTGAACAAGGCGCTCAACACCAAAGTGCGCAGCGAACAGGTCCTCACCGACGCGGACGACACCTGGAACGAAGTGCAGAGCGGCTACGAGGAGAACGAGCGCATATACGGCGTGAACGAGGACGACGACAAGCTGCTTGCCATGTTTGAAACGGGCGAACAGCTGGACAGCGAGATGGGCGCGGACGCCGAAGGCGAGAGCAAAAAGGCGCTCTCCGAGGACGATAAAAATTAAATTGGTGCGGCAATATGCCGCAACCAATGCGGTATCTGCTGATTTTTTTAGTAAAGCGCAGGTATGCAAAAGGCCATATACTGGGCGGATAGCCGCGCACGCGGCCGCATATCGGCAAAAAATATGGCTGCCGCAGACGCGGCGGAGGGGGATATATGGGGCTTTTCAAAAGCAAAGCTGAAAAGGAACTGGAAAAAAAGAGACTTATAAAGCGCACGGTATACAGCATGAACAAGCAGATAGATTCGCTTGAACAGCAGAAAAAGGTATTTGTGGAAAAGGCCGTGCAGGCAAAAAAGAACGGATTGGAGGCGCAGTACAACCTTGCGCTTACGGGATATAAAATGACCCTTCTGCAACAGAAACGCGCGCAGGAGATGCTGCTCAACTTTGAAATAACTTCGCAGATGAAGGATATGACGATGATGACTAAGCAGTTTCTCGGCGGAATGAGCGTTCTGAGCAAGGAGATGGCAAAGCTTGCCGACGAAAAGGAATTCCTTGAAGTGGAAAAGCAGTTCGAAATTGCCATGGGCAAGGCTGAACGTCAGGCCGAGCAGATGGATATCTTCATGGAGACCAGCCGCGACAGCTTTTCCGATGCGGCAAAGTCTGTATCTGCCGACGACAAAGAGATTGAAAAAATGATAGAGGACAAGGTCGGAATGGACGAATTTTCCGACGAGGCCATCGATAAAGAGATAGCCGAACTCAAAAAGAAGATAGACGCGCAGTCGTAAAACACCCCGCAATATGCCTTATCTGACGCCTTTTACCGCTTTTGCGGGGGCAAGATATGGGGCGGCGGACGCCCGTTTTTGACGGGGCATAAAGTGCAGATGTCTTGCCGCGGCTGTGCCGTATTTTAAGGAATTTATATGAGTGAACACAAACTCAACTGCGAAACGTGCGGCGGCGCGTTGGAGTATTCGGCGGACGGGCTTTCGGCCGTCTGCCCGTACTGCGGAAACAAGTACAATTTTGCAGGCGAAAAGAGCGAGGCTCTGACCCTTGCGCTCAACCGCGCAAACGAGATGCGCGCCGCCTGCGACTTCGACGACGCCATACGCGAATATAAGCTCATAACCCGCGGCAACCCGCGCGATGCCGAGGCGTGGTGGGGGCTTGCTTTAAGCATATATGGCATCGAATACGTGCGCGACAGCCGTACGGGCACCCTTGTTCCCACCTGCCGCAGAACTGTCTGCCGCAGCATATTGCAGGACGAAAACTTTCTCAATGCTGTAAAATACGCGGCGCCCGCCCAGGCGGAAGTCTACCGCGAGCGCGCAAAGGTCATAGACCGCCTTCAGCGCGCCATAATTTTAAGGCAGCGGGAGGAAGAGGACTACGACGTGTTCATATGCTACCGCTCGGCTGACGAGGCGGGCCGTCCCACAAGGGAGCGCACCGTTGCGCGCAGAATATACGACGAACTCAACCGCCGCGGAATAAAGACTTTCTTTTCCGAAGTGACGCTCAAAAGCCGACTTGGCGAGGACTTTGAACCCATAATCTACAAGGCGCTGTACAGCTGCAAATTTTTCATACTCGTGGCGTGCAGCGAGGAAAATCTTAATACCGCCTGGGTAAAAAACGAGTGGTCGCGCTTCAGGGACAGAGAGGAGGAAGAACATCTTTCGGGTGCGTGCTGTGCGGTGTTTGATAATATGCCGCTGTCCGCTCTGCCACCCTTTCTGCGTTCGCAGCAGGGCGTAAACCTTGCAAAATATCCCGCAGGCGGGTACGAAATAGAGCTTGCGGACAGCATACAGTCCCGTTTTTTCAGCAAGTACGCTCCACGCGGCGGTCAGAGTGCGGGAAAGAAGGACATATCTTCTCTGGCGGACATACTTTCGCGCGCCGAGCGCGACCTTAAGGACGAAATGTATGAAAGCGCGGCCGAAAAATTTCAGCGTGCGATTGATACAGACCCTCTCTGCGCGCAGGCGTGGTGGGGCAGCTTTCTTGCGGAGCACAACGCATACAGCGCGGGACTTGCCGCGCAGAATATGACGTATGAGTATGCGCTTGCGCTTAAAAACGACAAAAATTTAAAGAATGCCGAACTCTATGGCGACAGCGAAACGGTTGCCAAAGTGCAGTCTTTCAGAAAGATGTGCGCATTCCGCTGCAACGAACTTGCCGTTCAGGCGCAGAGCAGGGCGGAAGAGAGCAGGCGCAAGCTGGACGGCCTCTCCGCCGAACGAAAAAAACTTGCCTCCGAGCGCGAAAAGTTGTTCAGACGAATGGAAAAGCGCCGAAAGGACGCCTCAAGGAACCCTAAATTTGTAACAAGGTCGCTCATTTTATGCGCAGTTTTCATCTTTTTGTTCTTTGCAATGATGTCTGCGGTGGCAAAAACACCCGTGCTTGCGTATGTGGGACTGGGCATGCTTGCAATGTGCATTTTTTCGGCGACGATTTCGGGCATGGCGGTAAAGTATAACGTAAAGACCGCTGGCGAAGAGGCGCAGAGGCTTCAGAGCCGCATAAGCGACATCGACTCGGAAATGGATAAGATGAGCGGCAGACGCGAACAGCTCGAGCGCGAATACAGCGAAAACAATAAGATGGCGGATGCCTTCCGCTCTGTCTTTAAAAATTAAAATTTTAAGCGTTAAGTGTGGTTGACCGTCACATATGCCGCAACCATTTAAGTCGGCGGCGGCAACATTAATTTCGGCGAGGGGGTGAAAGGCGTGTACGATATGAATATGAGCGTGCTGGACGATAAGTTCAACATGTACTACTCCGCGGCGCGCAAGGCGTACTCTGCGGGCAACGGCGCTCAGGCAAAGCGCAACTACATGCTTGCGGCGGAGACGCTTCTGCAACTTGCAAAGCTTTCCACGCCCAGGCTGAAAGAGGCGCGCGTACAGCGTGCAAAGCGGCTTTTGGAGATTGCTGAAAACATTGACGGCGCCATTGCGCGCAACAAATTTCCCGCGGGCAGCGCGGAGGACGAAAAAGAGGAGGACGGCGGCAGAGAGTGGACGGCCGCCGAAGTTCCCGACATTCATTTTTCGGACATTGCGGGGCTCGAGGATGTAAAAAAGGCGATAACCGTCCGCATGATAAACCCCGTAAAATACCCCGAAAAGTACAAACTGTACAATAAAAAATCGGGCGGCGGCGTGCTGCTTTTCGGCCCTCCCGGAACGGGCAAGACGATGATAGCCAAGGCAATCGCCTGCGAAGTGGGCGCCAGATTTTATGCCGTAAAGGGTTCGGATATAGTCAGCAAATGGGTGGGCGAATCGGAAAAGAACATAAATTCGCTGTTCGATACCGCCCGCGCGGACAAGCTTGCCATAATTTTCATTGACGAAATGGACTCGCTGATTGCAAAGCGCGGCACGGACGCGCACAACGACAGGCGTGTGAACGAGTTTCTGCAGCAGATAGACGGCTTTGCGGGCAGCGCGCCCAATCTTCTTCTGCTGGGCGCAACCAACAGACCGTGGGATATAGACGGCGCGGCGCTGCGTTCGGGACGCTTTTCGCAGAAGATATATGTACCTCTGCCCGATGCGCCTGCGCGCAGATTTATGTTCGATAAATCGCTCCGCGGCGCACCCGTAGCGCAGGACGTGGACGTTGACGAACTTGTCGGCCTTACCGAAGGCTATTCGGGCGCCGATATAGAGGAGGTGTGCGACCGCGCAAAGGAGGACCCGCTTTTGAAGTCCATAGCAACCGACGGCGTGGTGCCCGTAACCAGGGCAGATTTTCTCGGTGCGATAAAGGCGGTGCCGCCCTCCGTCACGGCGGCGGAAGTGGAGCGGTTTGAAAAATTTATCCGCACGGGCGAATGATTTTTTGTCTGCGCATTTTCAGTTACCCGCCATATATGCGGCAAACACCGCTTAATTATATTCACTTTGCGCTACCTTCGGGGTTCGGCGCAATATAATCGGAGAGGGGTTATGAACAATATATGTCCCGCCTGCGGCGGCGAATGCGTGCCGACGGGCAAGGGTGCTGGGTACACTGTGTACAGGTGTACCTGCTGCGACAACGAATACAGGGTAAGCGAGGGTCAGCCGTTCCCCGTGTACCATACGGTGCGCCGCGCGGCGCAGACCGCTGAGACGGCGGAGAGCGTGCCTTCCGCAAGGGAAGAGCCGCGTGAGCTGAACGGAGAGCAGATTTATTCGCGCTGCATAAACAGCGTTCTGGAGGTTCGCGCACGCCGCGGCAACAAGATTTTTTCGGGCTCTGCGTGTGTATTGAACGGCGGATATGCCGTAACCAACGCGCACGTCGTTGCCGAGGGCGGCCGCCGCGCTGACAGAATTGAATTGTATGGCTGCGGCAGTAAATTCTTCGGCGTAATCGTTGCGCTCGGCAGCGATTTCGAGGGCGGCGAGGATTTGGCTCTGCTCAAATTCAGCGGCGCTCCTTCTGCCGTCGCACCCGTGCGCTTTGCCGATGTTTCGCTGATTAAAAACGGTCAGCCGCTGTACGTGATAGGCAACTCTCTCGGCGGCGGAACGTGCATAACGGCGGGCATAGTTTCGGACAGACGCCGCATGCTTGACGGCAAGCCGAGGCTTATGACCGACTGCGCCGTAAACCGCGGCAATTCGGGCGGACCCGTGTTCAACGCGTGGGGCGAGGTGGCGGGCACGATTGTTGCGGTAACCACGGCCGCGGAGGGTATGAACTACGCCATTCCCGCGGATATCGTTATTAAGTTTATAAACAGGTGCGGCATAGACGCATAAAATTTTGTCATTGAAATAAATTCTGTGTTGCGGGTTTTTTAAGGCCGCGGCGGCGGGGAAAATTTTTCCCCG
>DVMA01000045.1 GCA_018715195.1 Candidatus Coproplasma excrementavium
AAACCGCGCGTTTTTATATGACAAATTTTATCCCAATGCGCGCATAAGATAATTTTAAGCTCTCTTTCAGATGGGCATAAGGTTTCCGTTTAAAACCTTTAAATGGGGTGATATAATAAGTATAAGCATAATTTACACAAAGGAAAAAACTTATGAGTATATTGAAAAATCTGTTTTCGACGCCGTTCGAACGCGGCCTTGAGAGAGCGCGTTCGGATAAAGACGGCGTACTGCTCGATGTGCGCACCCGCGAGGAGTATGCGGCGGGGCATATCCCGGGAGCGGTCAACATCCCTCTCGACGATATCGACTATGCCGACATTGACAGCGGCAAGACATACTATGTATACTGTCTGAGCGGTGCGCGCAGCAGTGCGGCGTGCCGTATGCTTGCGCAGGACGGCATAAGGGCGGAAAATATAGGCGGAATAAGCGGCTATCGCGGCAAAACTGAAAAATAAAAGGGTGAATGTATGAAAGTTGTGATAATAGGCGGCGTAGCGGGCGGCGCTACGGCGGCGGCAAGGCTGAGAAGGCTCAATGAAAAGGCTGAAATAATAATTTTTGAACGCAGCGGCTACGTATCGTATGCCAACTGCGGACTGCCCTACTATATCGGCGGGGAAATAAAGCGTCGTTCGGCGCTCACGCTGCAGACTCCCGAAAGCTTTAAGGAGCGTTTCAATATAGACGTGCGCACTGGCAGCGAGGTGGTAAAGATTGACCGCGCCGCAAAGAAGGTTACGGTAAGAACGCGCGACGGCGGGTATGAGGAGAGCTATGATAAGCTCATCTACTGCCCGGGTGCAAAGCCGATAATGCCTCAGGGCGGCGGCAAGCGCTTCTTCACTCTGCGCACTGTGGAGGATACCTTTGCGATAGACGATTTCATAAAGTCGGAAAATCCCCGCACGGCTGTCGTGTGCGGCGGCGGGTTTATCGGCCTTGAAGCGGCGGAAAATCTTGTGCGCCGCGGCATAAAGGTGACGGTGGTGCAGGGAAACAAGCAGGTTCTTCCCCAGATTGACTACGAAATGGCCTGCTTTCTCCATTCCGAACTGAGGGCAAAGGGTGTAACGCTTGCGCTCTCGTCCAGGGTCACTTCGCTTGAAAGCCGTGAAGGCGGCGTTACCGTGCACACGGACGGCGGAAGTTTTGCGGCAGATTTTTCCATAGTTGCGCTCGGCGTGCTTCCCGAAACTCACCTTGCGGAGGAGGCGGGACTTGAACTCGGCATAAAGAAGGCCGTGATTACCGATGAGCATATGCGCACTTCGGACAGCGATATATATGCCGCGGGCGATGCTGTGCAGATAAAGAACGCCGTAACGGGTCAGGACGCGTTGTTTGCGCTTGCGGGACCTGCCAACAAGCAGGGCAGAATAGCGGCGGATAACATCTGCGGAATTGAAAGCACATATTCTGGCGGCCAGGGCTCCTCTGTAATAAAGGTGTTCGGCCTCACGTGTGCTTTTACCGGTCTGAATGAAATGGCTGCGGCCCGTGCGGGATATGACGCTGACAGCGTTATGTTGTTTTCTGCCAACCACGCAACCTACTATCCTGGTGCGCGCAATATGACGCTCAAGGTTATCTTTGAAAGGAATAGCGGCCGAATACTCGGTGCGCAGGCCGTGGGGTATGACGGCGTGGATAAGCGCATTGACGTGCTTGCAACGGCCATTCGCGCGGGAATGAACGCATATGATTTGCAGGAGCTTGACCTTGCATATGCGCCGCCCTATTCTTCTGCAAAGGACCCCGTGAATATGGCCGGCTATGTAATAGAGAACGTGCTCCGCGGGCTGAAACAGTTCCGTTGGAGCGACTTGCCCGCCGTAATGAAGGATGAAAACGCCTTCCTTCTGGACGTGCGCACGGAGGAGGAATTTGCCGAAGGACACTTTGACGGTGCGACGAATATCCCCGTAGACGAGTTGCGTTCAAGGCTCGGCGAGATACCAACGGGCAAGAAGATATACGTAAACTGCCACAGCGGACTGAGAAGTTACATCGCCTGCCGAATGCTTGCGGCTAACGGGTTCGATTGCTGCAACTTTTCGGGCGGCTACCGCATATATGCGGCCGTGCGCGGAGAGGCGGAGGAGAGCAATATACCCCGTCACCCCTGCGGTATACCCGTAACCGAATAAAAGCGCATAATGCCCCGCGGGCGGCTTTTGTAAGCCGCCCGCGGGGCATTTTTTAATCTGCGACACCTCTTTTATGCTGCGCTCCTTGAGTACATTTCTGCATAAAATCAAGGCAAAACGCCTAAAATAAATTTAAAGGACGCGGAAAAACATCGGGCGGCCTTTATCTTTATGAAGTTAAAAAATGCGGTAAATAGAGCGGCGGGGTACGTCGTAAAAACATACAGATATTATTCGGATAAGCGTTTCACCACGGTTGCGGGCACGCTGGTGTACTTTTTTCTCATGAGTCTTGCGCCCTTTCTGTTCTGGCTTACAATGTTTTTCGGTGAAGTGGACTTAAGTCAGCTTTCGCGCTATCCGATATTCGATGCCGTGCTGCCCATTCTGACCGACCTTCAGCAGGCGGCGGGCGGAGCGACGGGAGGGGCGGGGATAATACTTATCGTCACAACGCTGTATTCGTCCACAAATTTTTTCTATCATCTGCGCCGCAGCGGTGAAATAATTTACGGCGTAAAGTTCAAAAAGGGCGGCATAAAGCTCAGATTTGCCTCGCTCGGGCTGATAGGCGGAACGCTTGCGCTCACGGCGGGAGCAATAACTTCTGCCGTAGCGGCGGATGTGTTTCTGCGAGCGGTCATAGGAAAAACGGCCGCGCACGCCATCGTCATTTTTGCCGCTTTGCTGGCCGCCGTGTTTGTCGCGGCAATGCTCAACCTGTTCATATGTCCGTACAAAACGCAGTTCGAGCGCGTATTGCCGGGCAGTCTGCTGGCCGTTCTTTTGTGGATAGCCTGCGCGGTAGGGTTTGCAATCTATCTTCGTTTTGCCGACCCCGTGCGTCTGTACGGAAAAATAGCCTCGGTAATAGTCTTTCTGCTGTGGTGCTATCTTATGATGAACAGCTTTGTCATAGGCGTAATCTATAACTACCGCCATACGATTGTGGTTACATCTCTTTCCGATTTGCGCAGCAACTGAAGTGGCAGACTTTGCTTAAACTTACCGATTGACTCTTTTTGCAACATTTTATGCATTAAAAGCCGCCCGAACGCACAAAGTGCGTTCGGGCGGCTTTAATTATATTCGACAAAAAAATTCCCGAACGGTGTTCGGGAATAATAATTTTTAAAATCAGTAAGTTATGAAGCAGGCAAGTGCAAGCGCGCCCGGGCCGATGTGGCAGGAAACGCTGAGGGAGAGGGGGTCAACGAATTCTACGGGCATGCCGAACGCCTCTTCGACTTCCTTTTTGAAGATGAGCGCCTCGTCATTCTTGTCGGTGTAGGCAATCGAAAGCTTCATCTTGCCCTTGTACTCGGCGAATCTGTTGGCAAGGTCGTCTTTTACGGCGTTAATCATAATTTCCTTTGCCTTGTTAAAGTTTCTGGGTTTTGCAAACTGGTCAAGTTTGGCGCCCTGAATCTGCAGTACGGGTTTGATTTTAAGCAGTGTGCCTATCATTGCTACTGCGGGAGTAAGTCTGCCGCCTTTTTTAAGGTATTTCAGCGTGTCTACCATAATGTAAATGCTGGAAAGTTTGCCGGTTTCGGTGAGCCATTCTGCGATTTCCTTTGCCGACTTACCTTCTTTGACCATAGCGATGGCGTCGTAGACGGAAGTTTTCTGGGTAATGGAAATGCGGTGGTTGTCCACAACGTAAACCTTGCCTGCGAACTCGGTTTCGGCGAGGTGGGCAAGGGAGTGGCAGGTTTCGGAGAGGCCGCTGCTCATGGGAATGCAGACAATCTCGTCATACTCTTTTAAAATATTTGTCCAAAGTTCGGCCACATCGTAAGTGCTGGGCTGAGAGGTGGAAACCTGGCAGGAATCGTCCTTGAGTTTTTCATAGAACTGTTCCTGAGTGAGCGAAATGTCCTCCAGAAACTGTTCTCCGTTTATAAGAACGGGCATGGGAATGGTAAAAATTCCCAGCTCCTTTGAAAGCGCCTGAGTTATGCCGCTGTTGCTGTCGGTAACTATTGCAGTTTTCATGAGTGTATTCTCCTATTGAATAAAAACATAATTTCATTATAGCTATTTTGTAATGTTAAGTCAAATAAATATCAAATGCAAAGCGTTTGGAGGGGGTTAGAAATTACATCTTGCCAGGGGAAGTATTTTGTGGTATATTATCGGTGAAAGGATATATAAGTATATTTAAGCGGGCGGCCGCTCGGGTCGGTATCAGTTTTTTAGCGAGAGGGGAAAGCGGTTCAATATGCAAAGGAATTTAAAATACTTTCTTGTTTTCGGCATAATTTTTGTGCTTATCGGCTGTTTTCTGATAGCGATGTATTTTTTCGATATGTCGCGAGGGGTGGATGACGGCATATTTGAAATAATAATCGCGGCAATATTTGCGGCGCTCGGACTTGTGCTTGTTGCTGTATGGCTGAAGAGGCGGTTTACATACGACGGAGTTATAGTAAAAAACATCCGCAGGTATTTGAATTTAAAACCTTCGCCCATACGAAATTTTTCTGCCGAGCTTGCGCAGATAGAAAAAAATTTCTCCGCGGATATGACCCCGCAGAGAAACGAGTTTAAAGTTCCGCGCTATAATGGCTCGGAAAAGATGGCAGATTTTTTCACGCTCGACCACGGAAAAATTTATTACGGCTGTGTGGTTCAGGCAAACGAGCTGCTTTTCAACGTGTTCCGCGGAATGGAAATGGCGTTGCCCGCCGTGATTGTTTACAGCGACGACGAGTATTTTTCGCAGAACCCCTCGGAGCTTATAAAGGTGGCGGACTACCTTTACAGCCACAAGGACGTGAATTTTCTCCGCGATGAATACACAGTTTTCAGCAATCTTGAATTGCATCCCGAGGTCGTTGAAGAGCGCAAGGTATATGCAACGTGCGTAATGATTTGCCGCAGACATCTGCCCATGGGTGTTGTCTTACGGGTGCAATTCTGCCCGTGATAGCCGACCCTGAAAACAGTACGTCAACCTTTGTGATAGATGTAAAGTACTGGACGGAAAATTTTGTCGCCAACTATCTGGAAAATTTCAGGAGATGTTTCGGAAGAGAAGACAAGTTTGACGAATTTTTTGACTGAAATAAAATGCGGCCGCGATACTTCAGGTATCGCGGCCGCAACTATTTTTGATTGTTCAGACTTCCGCAATGCACTCAATTTCGCAGAGCGCGCCCTTGGGAATATCCTTTACGGCAACGCAGCTGCGTGCGGGGCAGGAGGTAAAGAACTTTTCGTAAACCTTGTTGAACGCCGCAAAGTCGGCGATGTCTGCAAGGAAACATACGGTCTTTACAACCTTGTCCATGGAAGAGCCTGCGACCTCCAAAAGCGCCTGAATATTTTTGCAGACCTGCTCTGTCTGTCCTTCAATATCGGCGGCCTCAATTTTTCCGCTGGCGGGATTTACGGGTATCTGGCCGGATGCAAACATCAGACCTCCCGTGATTTTTGCCTGCGAATAAGGTCCTATGGCCGCGGGTGCGGTGTCAGTTTTTACAGTTCTCATTTTTTCGTCCTCGTCATTTTAAATTGTAAATAAAAATATGCAAAATGGCATAATTTTATGCATTTATGAATATAAAACTTTTCAAAATCTTAAACTACAATTTATGTATATTTGCAAAGTTTAGTTGTTGATAAGTTTAAAACCTGCTTTTTTCAGACTGTCCTCAATCTGTTTTATGTGTTCAAAGTCGCGCGTTTCGATTGTCAGCCTTAAGTAGCAGCCGTTTACATCCGAACCCTCGTTGCTTCTCTCGTGCAGAACGCCGATAACGTTGCCGCCGCAGCCTGCAATAATTGCAGAAACGGCAACAAGCTGGCCGGGCTTATCCATAAGTTCGATGGTAAGGGTGGCGGTGCGTCCGCTCATAAGCAGACCGCGGTTAATCACGCGGGAAAGAATGGTAACGTCTATGTTGCCGCCCGAAATCAGGCATACAACTTTCTTGCCCTTTATGTCGGGAATCTTTTCGAACATTACTGCGGCAAGCGAAACCGCGCCCGCGCCTTCGGCAATCATCTTCTGTTTTTCAATCAGCGCAAGAATGGCGGCGCATACCTGGTCATCGGTGACGGAAACAACGCCGTCCACATATTTTTTGCACAGTTCAAAGGTGTGTTCGCCGGGTTCTTTTACTGCAATGCCGTCCGCAATGGTGGAAACGGAGTCCAGCATTTCAATTCTGCCGTCCTTAAGGGACTGTATCATGCTGGGTGCGCCAGCAGACTGAACGCCGTAAATTTTAATGCGGGGGTTGAGCGATTTTATGGCGAATGCCACGCCCGAAATAAGTCCGCCGCCGCCTATGGGCACAACAACGGCGTCCACGTCTTTAAGCTGGTCAATAACTTCAAGTCCTATCGTAGCCTGGCCAGCGATTACGTCCTCGTCGTCGAAGGGGTGAATAAAGGTGTAGCCTTTTTCCATGCGCAGCTGTTCTGCGTAGTTATGGGCGTCGTCGTAAACGCCGGGTACAAGTTCAACCTGTGCGCCGTAGCTCTTTGTGGCCTCAACCTTGGATATGGGTGCGCCGTCGGGCATGCAGATTACAGACTTAATGCCGAACTTTCTTGAAGCAAGCGCAACGCCCTGTGCGTGATTGCCTGCCGAGCAGGCTACAACGCCGTGACTCTTTTCCTCGTCCGTCAGCTGTGAAATCTTGTAGTAAGCGCCCCTCACCTTGAACGAGCCCGTCACCTGCAGATTTTCCGTCTTGAGGTAAACTTCGCAGCCGCTCAGCTGTGAGAGGGTGGAGGAATATATCATGTCCGTTCTGCGGACAACATCTTTCAGTACGTAGTTAGCGTGGTAAACTTTATCCAAACTCAGCATAACAATTACCGTCCGTAAAATTTATTATAAAGTGATTATATTCCCAATTGAACCCCTTTGTCAAGAAAATGATTAAAAAGTAGCCGCGCGTTCGCCTTGCGGCATTGTATAAAAGTCAGGTTGTGTGATTTTTCGTGACAGATTGTTCTTTGAAAAGTTTCTTCCGTGTGATTGCAAAAAAGAGAGAATTTTAGTCTGTTTTGCATAAAAATGATATAAGCAATCAAAAAAATTTAATAAATATCAAATTTTAAAAACAAAAATGTTGACATTGTTAAAAAATATGATAAAATAAAAACACTTATAAGTAGATTTGCGATGCTGAACTTGTAAGTTACCAACAAAAGAATAAACACGCCAATTAAAACGCGCTGGCCGCACAATGCGATTAACTGTGTTGTAATTGTCTGCTTTGCCTCATTCCCGATTGTATTTTCAACATTTCTGCCTGGTGTGCGGAAGATTTCTGCGGGGACGGGGCATATTTTTTATTGCTTTACTTTTGTTTTAATTTTTTGTACTCGTGTGGCGGATTGTAATTGATTTTGTCCTATGAGAGCACATTTTGTTAGGTTGTGTTAGGAACAGTTTGTAGCTATAGACTTTTATTTTATTACTTGATATAATTTGAGACGTTATTTAATTATATCCAGTATCAATAAAAGTATTTTTATAATGATATAAAAAATTTTTAAGAGGGGAGAGCCCCTCTTGTACGTGCACACGCGCGCGTGTGCACGGGCGTGTCATTTTTAAAAAGCAGAAATAAAATTTCAAATTGCGGCATAAACTAATGTGATTTTATTGCAGATTGTTGCCGCGGACAAGGTATTCATGGAAAAGGTCCTTCCTTAAAGGGGGAGGGGGTTTTCTCTGATATAAAAAATTTTTTGGAGGTTTACAAAACTTATGACTAATCAGAGTAATGAAAAGTCAAAAAACGGTAAGCGTCTGGCGTTAATACTGCTTGCGCTTCTGCTTATCGCGGCAATTGCCTTCGGCGCGTATACATACTCCAAGTATGTAACAACCAAGGACGGCACTGGCAGCGCAACTGTTGCCAAATGGGGTTATACTGTTGAAGCTAGTGCTTCTGGTAACAATGGTTTCTATCACAGCTATAATAATAAAGGCGTTGCTGATGGTTCTGGCGTTGCAGTTGTTTCATCTTCTGATGTTGTTGCTCCCGGAACAAGTGGTTCAATCACCTTTACAATTTCCGGCAGTTCCGAAGTGCTTGCCAAAGTTGTAGGTTCGTTCACTGCTACAAGTGATGTCTCTCTTACTGTTGAGGAGGGGAAAGTCTATTATCCAATAAAATACACTTTAACAGTTACTGAAGGTGCTGAACCGACATCAATTACAGGAAATTTGAAGGAGATTGAAACCCAATTTGCTTCTAAAATGGGTACTGTCATTTCAGCAAATACAACAGTAGAGTATACATATACGCTTTCTTGGGCTTGGGCATTTGAAAATAACGACTTCAATAATATAGATGCAGATTTATTGGATACTGCTCTCGGTCAGATAGCAAGTGGTACTGATGTTTCAGCAACCAGTGTTAATGGTAAAACGCCTACTGCTGCTAGTACGACTGTAACCTTTACATTCAGCATTGGACTGGAGCAGATTCAGGAACAAGCTTAAAACAATTAAACCACACACAAAAACTCTCCAAATTTGATATAAGCGGCTTGCCGCGCGGCTGAAAAACCGCGCGGCAGACGCGGCTTTAAACTTTCAACTCGGGCCCGCCGCTTGTAACTTAACAACTTTATTTTCGGGGATGATATTTTGAAAACTAACGGCATACTTACCCTGTCGCCCTTCCGCGGCAAGGTAAAACTGAAAAAATCGGTTCACCGCGTAGTTGACCAGCACGGAGCTGTAATAGGTGGCGTTTCCGCATATAATGTGTACGATCTGAACGGCGAAAAAATCGCCGGGCTTTCGCATGTTAAAAAGACTGCCTCGGGTGATGTCCGCCGCTATGAAGGTTACCGCGTCTTTCTTGTAAAGGACGGTTATCTTACGCTTGAAAACGGCGGGGTGCTCGGCAGACTTGTTGCGCACAAGGAACGCAGTGCCTTTATTCCCGTTGCGGTAGCTTTAAGCTGTGTGGTGGCCGCGATACTCATAATAGTAATAGTTCTGGGTTTTCCCGAACCTTTGCCTGTATCTGGTGACGAGCGTCCCGTGCTTACCGTGCGTACTGATGGTGAGCAGTGGGGTGCAAACGAGGACTTGCAGGTATTTTCAGGTGCGCTTGCGCCCGGTTCAGAGGGTGACTATGCCTTCGAAATAGAAAATCCCACCGAATACGAGTTGGAGTATACGCTCACTCTCACTGATGAGAACAACTGGGGCGGCAGGTCTCCTTTGGAATATCGTCTGCGCATGAACAATGTGTACATAGGCGAAACCAACGGTTGGACTGCAATGGACGATACCGGCAATACGATAGCCTTTTCGCAGATATTTTTTGCGGCTGGTTCATCGCATATAATAACGATTGAATGGAGATGGCCGTTTGAAAGCGGCAACGATGAATCGGATACGCAGGCAGGCCAGCACGCCAACGGCGTATATATGCTCAATATCGATATAACCGCCTCCATAGTGGGGCAGGAATGATAAGCACTATCGCGCAACCGCTTACGCCTCCCGCAAAGCCTGACAGCGTGCTTTTATGGATAAAGCGCATAGTATTTTCCATAGTTTTTGCTTTGCTAATAATTCTGCTGTTTATTTTTACCGCACTTGCGGCGGACAGAGTCATAGCAAAAAGCAATATTCCTTCGGTTTTCGGTTTTTCGCCGCTGACCGTTTTGACGGGCAGTATGGAACCCGAAATATACCCCGGGGATATGGTGGTAATTCACCGCCAGAGTGACTACGCCGTCGGCGATACCATAACTTACGTGGTGGAAGGCGGAAAATCTTCCGTAACGCATAAGATTATCAGAAGTTATGTCGAAAGCGGTACCACTTATTATATAACGCAGGGCATAAACAACAATACGGAAGACGAATTTCCCGTGGCAAAAAGCCAGGTGGCTGGCAAAGTCGTGCTCATAATACCGGGGCTCGGCACATTTCTCGAATGGCTCAAAACGCCTTCGGGCATAGTTTTAATTCTTCTTTTCGCGTGCATTGTAGTTGCGGCCGTATACATCATAAAGGTATAGGGTCCGTTCACGCATACGTACAAAACAGTAAGGCGCGGCAAATGATAAGGGACGCGGCGCGTTGCTGTAAGCCTTAAAGGCAATTTTTTAAACTCGTTCAGATCCGACCCGCCGAAATGAAAGGCAAGTAAAAATATAAAAACGATTTTGCTTACACCTTGCTCTTTTATGGTAAAAGGCGGGGCGGTGCTGAACGGAATTTTTCAAAGGAGGGACGCGGCGATGGCTGCTTTTCTTAAAGGTAAAAAGTTCATACTCTGCGCGATTGCCGTAATAATGGCCGCAATAGCCGCAATAGTAGCCGTGTCCTTTACTTATGCCGCATACCGCCGCGACGTGCTTTCCCAGGACGGCGCAACCGTTGCGGGAGCCATTGCTGAATATGAGCGCGGCGAGGCGTTCAGAAACAACGTTAAAATTGATATAGTTGAGGAAAACGGAAGTTTTTCGGTATCCGAACTTTCTCCCGGCGACCTCTTTACATATAATTTTTCCGTCAACAATTTCAAAGGAGAGGGGGAGGAGGTACGCTACAACGAAGTACTTCTCAAAATAACCTGCTCATTCACTTTCACCTATTCTTATCTTAAAGAGGACGAAAACGGCAACGTCACTGTTATACAACAATCTTTAAGCGCTATACAAATTCTTTCGCAAGAGGATGGCACTGTTGAGGTAGCCCCTAACGTATCCTTTATTTTCGGCGACAGCAATATCGTTACCGAGGAGGGTGACGTGCCAGGTTATTACAACCCTGAAAATCCGTCAGAGGTAAAAGCCGTACAGCAGACGGATACAATCGGCGGTATTGACCAGTATACGCAGAAAATAGGTTTCTTCCTCTATCCCGCGCAGACCGATTCGGGCGTTAATGCGTTAAGTCAGCAGCTCGGCTTTAACGTGCTTGTACCTTCGCAGTCAGCGGCGTCGGAAGAGTACGGAGAATTCCGTCTCAACGTAAGCATAAAGGTTTATGCCGAACAGGTCACGAATACGAATCCCGGTGAAACATCCTGAAAAAAACGAAAATAATCGGCAATCCCTGGTCTGTCCTCGTGGTTGCTATATATAAATAATGTAAAGCGGCGGCTTTGCCGCAAGTCAGGGCGTATGCCTTAATAAAAGTAGTTATCGGCTTCCAGCCGTTTTAGTGGAACAAGACGTATGACAAAAAAGCAAAAGGTGATAAGTTTAATACTTCTGCTTATTGCGGCGCTACTTGCAACGATAGTTGCGGGTACGTCAGTTTCGCGCTACGTTTTTGAGCAGAACGACAATATGAGCGGCAGTTTCACCACATTATTTTTCAGCCATAACGGCGAAGGTTCCACCGCAATAATGGAAGAAGACGGCGGCAGTTATGTCGGCTATACGCCTCTGACTGCGTATAACTACATAGGCGATAACATCTCCGCGCGTAAGATAGAGTACAATATCCGCGCGCTGAAGCCAGCTGATGTGAAAGACGGCGACCATATAGAGGATGCCTGGGGCACCGTTACGCCGCTTGAAGACAGCACTGCAATAGCAAACAGTTATAACTACACGGTCAGCTATGACAGTACAGTTTCGACTGGTGAAAACGAAAATTTACCGCTTGGCAGCGATGTGGGGTCAGGCGTTCAGCCCGAGCGTGCTTCCCGTACAGACCTTCTTAAAATTACAAGGACAGAAGGTGGCAATCTTTCAACTACGCCTGAAGCTTTTTACATAGTAATAGAGGTTGTAAAACCTTACAGCGCGGTTTACGTATTCAAAATTAACGCGTCCACAAGTCTTGTATCAGTCGGCGCAACATCTCCCGTAAATCCTGGTCAGCATTTCGGATATGACCAGATGGAGGTACGCGTACAGACTTCGCGCTCATATCAGTATGATCATGTCCAGAATAACGCCACCAAAACAATAACCAGTTCGTCTCCGGCAAAGATTACTCTTTCCTGGACTTCTGACGAAGGTGTAATATTCGACAGCGGCAGATTTGCCCAGCTTACAGAAAACAATCTGAAAGAGTTGACCAGCTTGCCTGGGAATAATGATGGATGGCCGAATGGCTGGCATGCTGTAACAGGTACTGAAGCTGGCAAGTCAACGCTTACGTTGACGCTCTTCCTGCCACGCAGCTCTGATGTTACGTTATATTTTTATGTACCCTCAAGCTATGATTGTAAAGTAACAGCCCAGTTTCTCAATGATGCTGATAATACGGCTTATGACTATAACGAAATTGCCGGTTTACTCTCGGACAATACTCTTGTCAGCATACAAAAATGAGGCATATATTGCCGTAGTGAATTTATGACTATAATTTTACGGAGGAAACCCGTTTGAAAACGCGCATAAACAAGAGAGCGCTCGGAATAATTGCGCTTGCAATAATATTAGTAATAAGCCTTGTACTGGCGCTGTATTCGGCGGCATTCCTTTCGCCTGCAACTTATTCTGCTGAAAACGTATCCACGCTGATAAGCGGCAACGGCTATGCAGGTGTGGATGTCTACGTGTCTGGTAACGGCGTGACCCGCAACACGGATGGCACTTACAGTATTCCTAAAAATACTGATATAGAAATCACTGTCGTAAACAACACAACGGTAAGCACTTCCCTGTCTGTTTCAAAAGAGGGAGAGAAGCTTGATGTAGAGACTGGCAGTAGTGCTAATTTTTTAAAAGTAAACAGCGGCAGTACGGATGGCGAGATAAAAATAAATATAGAAGCATCGGTTAATACTGAACGCGGCAAAAGCCTTGCTTATCCGTACGAAATTTTTTCTGCCGATGAATTGATGGCGCTTTCCAAAATTCTTGCCGCAAATCTTGACCCTGATAATGGTGATATAAGAGATACAAATAGCGCGAAAAAATTTGTAGAATATCTTAATTATTTCGGCTTTGCCGATGATTTTTATAACGATAATGGCGATATTACTGTGTCTGATACAGGCGACGTTATTTCAAGGGTTAAGGAGGCTCAGTCAAAGCTTTCTAAGGCATATTTCCGTCTTACAGACGATATAATGCTCAACGAGAGTAATACTACGACCGCAACTTACGATTCGGGTTATTTTGGACTTGGTTCGCGCCGCAGCGGTGTGCCTTTCTCCGGCGTATTTGATTTTAACGGTTATACCGTTACTATGAATATGGTAATCGCGGAGGCTACTGCAGCGAACTTTTCTGATGCTGTTATAATAAATGATGACGGAAGCATATCATCATCTGCTTCCGAAAAAATTCTCAGTATAGGATTTTTCAATTTCATTCAGGGTGACGGAAAGAATGCCTG
This sequence comes from Candidatus Coproplasma excrementavium, assembly GCA_018715195.1. GTDB lineage: Bacteria > Bacillota > Clostridia > Christensenellales > Borkfalkiaceae > Coproplasma > Coproplasma excrementavium. Next base: position 13,456 of record DVMA01000045.1, read on the forward strand.
CGCCATAATAGACGGCAATGTGCGCGGAACAATATCTATAAGCGCTCAGTTTGGTGAATCTGGTTATGATGCCAATACAGATTATCGTCTGTATGCAGGCGGTATGGCTGGCACCATAGGCGATAAAGTCGTTCTGGATAATGTAACCTCTTCGGCCTCGCTGACGGTGAATGCCGGTACGCCGAACGGTTCAGGTATAGGTATAGATGTCTATGCAGGCGGTTTGTTCGGCTTTTCGTCTGCTGGTATCAATTTCTGGTCGAATGTGTCCTATAACGGCAACTATTCAGAAGTCAGTGTTTCCAACTATAGCAATGCCGTAAATAATGATACAATTGTCGGTAGTCTTGCAGGCGTCATTCAGAATGCCTATGTAAATGGCTTTACCGCCAATCTTCGCGGCGCCAACATAATAGCAGACTCCACAAACAGCGGCAGTGCGCTTGCAGGCGGCCTTGCGGGTGTAATTTATTCTGCAGAAAATGTTGGCAATTCGGAACAGCTCTCTTCGTCCGAGTCCTCATCAATTCAGCAGATAAATATTTCTGCTGCGGAAAGTACCATATCTGCTCTTTCTGCGTCAAAGCAGAGCTCGGGCGTGGTTACTCCTGATGCTATTATCTCTAATACCAAAACCTTTGGCGTGGCAATTTCAGGCGGTGTGATTGGCACAGTATATGCTACGGCAAGCGATCCAATCTCCATTACGAATATAAATCTCAACAAGGTAGAGGGGGCTAGCGGTGCCCTCAATGTAATCGCGTCAATTTCCTCGTCTGAAGGTTGCGGTGCAACTTTTGCTGGCGGTGTTTTTGGCTATATAATGCAGGGTGGTTCAGGCAGGGTCACTTATACCCCTAATTTATCAAGTGAGGGTAATGGCAAAACTATCTTTAACTGTGATGCCAATATAACGTCTACGCAGAGCGGTATAGGCCCGGCATATGCGGGCGGTATTTTTGGCTACAATGCCTTCAGTTTTACAACAACGGATAAAACAATAACATTTAACCTCAACGCCTCTGAAGGCAGTAGCGTAAATGTAACTGCTGAACAGACTGAAACAACTGAAAAATCCTCGCTTTATGATGTAAGCGCTGGTTTCTTTTCCAGCAAATTGCAGTCTGATTACAGCCTGAATAACTTTACGTTTAATGTGTATAACTCTGTTGTTACGGCTCGCCGTGCTACGGGTTCGTTAGCTGTAGGCGACATTTCTGCAGGAGCCATAGCAGGTAAAGCGTCTTTTAGCGGAAATATTGGTGCTGGGATAGATAAATTAACAGTAAACATGCAAAGTAGCTCCGTAAATGCTCTTGGACATTCATTTATGTCAGTGTATGGTTATAAAAAACAGGGTAACAACGTCTATGCTGGCGGCGTATTGGGCTATGCTGTAGCAGATTCAACTGTGAACTCTGTTCTGAATAATATAACCATTAAATTTTCAGGTATGCCTGAAAATGGTTATGCTGTCCGCGGTATACAGAATGCCGTGACGGGTGATGGTGACTACTGTTCAGAAGGATATTCCGGCGGTATGTTCGGTATGCTTGAAGGCTGTTCCGCAAGCAATCTGGTAGTGGATGGTACTTCCCCCGCAGAAACTTTGGTATATCTTAATTGTACAAATTCGCCAAATACAGCTTGTATAGGCGGTCTGATAGGTGCAACAAGATTACGCTATACGAATAATGAGGGCTATACTATTCAAAGCAGTACAGTCCGCAACGTCCATGTCGCAGGCAGGGCTTATTTCGGTGACGGCCAGACAGATCCTCCTTACGATTTGTATGTTGGCGGCGCTGTAGGTGTACTTGGTACAGATCGAACAGGCACTACTGTACAAGCGTCAAATATTGTTGTTGAAAACAGCAATATAGAGTCTGTCGGTGAAGAAAATATGCTCACTTATGCCGGAGGAGTTTTTGGCGGCATATGGTATCAGAACAGTATTCAAGTATCCAACTGTATCAGCCGTAACAGCTCTGTGTTATCATCGTCGGCATCTTATGAAACATATTCTGGCGGTATTTGTGGCCTGATACAAGGAAATGCTACATATATCACTTCTTCCTATGTTATAGATACAATCGTTAATGCAATCACATATTCAGATGGTTATACAGCATATGCTGCAGGTATATGCCCCAAAGTTTATCAATCTTCTTATATATCGCAATGCGTTTCGAATGCCGTTGTTTCAGCAAGCGGAACTAAAAGGCAAGTATTTGGAATAGGTATTTGTTCGAGTGGTACATCGCAAAATAATAGTAATAATTATTTTATTGCCGCAAATGTTAAGGCTGGTACAGCCTTAAGTTCTGCTCAGGCCTTTAATGGTAGTATTGGCTCTAATAACTATGCCATTGCACTTGTCGGAAGTGGAAAAAATAATGTCTCTTCTGATGCTAAAAACGAGATTATAGTTACAAATGATACAAACAGGACAGCCACCATTTATTATAAGGCTGGCGTAGAGTTTAATGCTGTCGATAATAATGTTGTAACTGGTCCTGCAACTGATAGTAATTTGAATTTTAAGGTTCAGCTTGTTGGTGAATCGGGTGCAACGAAAAAACCAACCCTTAATTGTGATAGCACTGAAGAGCAAGAGGGGTGGATAGTATGGCCTATTATTCCGAATATGGTTCCGTATTGGTATATTAATGTAGATGGAAAAGATGTTACAGGTACGTACTATGCGCAGTTTTATGTTCAGACCCCAAATGGTCAGTATGAACTGCTTTGTTCATACCCTATAATTTTTGAGCCTGCTTCTGGTGCCGGAACTGTCTCCGTAACCACTCCCGATTTTACTGCGGAAGGTGGCACAAATGAAACTGTAAATGCTGATAACTCCCATTATTATGTAAATGGTAATATAGACAATAATATTTTTACCTATTTCCAGATATATGCAGGTGAAGATATCTCAAATTATCTTCAGAATGTAATTGTATCAACTACAAATATTTATCAGCCTACGGTTTATTTGGAAACCTCTGGTCTTATCGGATATCTTGATAATACCGTTAATGATAAAGGCGAAATAGTATTAAATGGTGAAACAATAAAACTGGAAAATTACATACAAAGCTTTTTGTCAGGTTATTGGAGTAACAATAATAGCAGTTCGTTAAGTGAAGCACTTGAATACTTCAATATAGCTGAGTCGGAGTCAGGTAATTCACTCAGTATCTCTCCCGTACTTGGCAGAAATACTGGTGCGGCGCTTATTTTGCAATATGATTCATACTATGTTGTAATTGAAGTTATTCCCAATAAAATCGAGGGGATTGAGGTCACTCCTGCGGAAGATACTCCCGCCCGAGCCACCTATGAAGAAAGTAATATAACCTATTATGTATATGCACCTGGAGATACGTTCCGTCTTGATGCGATACTTACGCAACGTTTCCCTTATAATCTGTATATAGTAGACGTTACCTACGGCAACGGCGATAATGTTCCGAATACAGTAAATGTCCGCACTAATGGTACGGTGCAAATAGATTCTGACTTTGAAGTTGTTGAGACTTCGGAGAATGGTGAGTTACCAAATACATTTACTGTAAAATGTACATCTTTGGATAAGGCAGTTACCTCGGATAAGGCAGTTACTGGTGAAATACACATTATGGTGGCAAACGCTATCACGGTAACGCCTGAAAATATCCAGGGTGCCAGCTATAAACCTCAGGATAACAACAATGCGGTTACGGGGCATGAGTATACATTCTACCTTGACCCTAATCCTGGCTATGGACTTAATCCCAAGGTTACGCTCAATATATATACTGGCGCCACACCAGCTACAGCTACTTATGTGTTGGATTTCCAGGAAGAGCATATCACAAATCTGAACGGCAGCATATCTCTTACTGGTTTGGGAAATAACGTTAATGTTGAGTATACCTTTGATGCTCAATCTGGCAGATATACAATAACTTTGCCGAAAGAATTGTTTGCAATAAGCGGGCTTACGAAAGTTGGAGTATCAGCCGAATTTGAAAGGGTTTACTCCATAATGTTTGACCTTGGATATGGGGCATACTTTAATTCTTTAGATGGCCAGACTTCATCGCGTTACTTCATTTATAAAGTAAAGCAGAACACGGATATTGATACGCCTTTGCTTAATAGCATAAATAAAACATTCTGTTACCAGTTTGGTCTCACCTATAGTGAAGGAACAAACCATATATATAGTTCTGCGGATGACTCGCGCAAAGATTTTGTATTCAAGGGGTTCTATTCCACAGACAGTGCTTCGTCGTTGCGAGCATATGGCACAGAATTTTTGAGTATTCTTGATTCTGGCAATGAGGTGCACGGCGCTCTTAACTACTATGCGCGCTGGAACTATATTGTGGAGCTTTATGCACCGGAAAACATCACAATAAAGAGTGCGCTTATCAGTGATCTTGTAGAAACGGAAGTCGGAGCTATGGGGCTGATTCCCATAGATATTATACACGGGTTCAGTTTTACAATTTCGTCAAACTATGTGGGCATTCCACGCGTAGAAATCTTCTCTAAGAATGGTGAAGCTTTAAAGTCGCTTGATTTTACTGTTGTGGACGGCGTATATAACATAACAGATCCTTCAGAGATTGACGGCATAATAGTAGTAAAAGTTTATGGCGATAACATTTCTCTTGCACGCGGTGAAACTGACGCCGACAGCGACTTTGCTTCGGAGATAAATTTGCGTGAAGATGGTATTTTTACTGTTCGTTATGCAATAAATCATACCCAAGCTCTTGGTGGCGGGGCACAGTTTACTTTCAGCCAGGCACTGCCTGAAAATACGGCGATAAGACTGTTCTACCAGGTGAACGAGACCCCTATTTCGGTTGGTGAATATATTGTCACTGCCGACAATAGTAGCCAAACTACTATTGTCG
>DVMA01000046.1 GCA_018715195.1 Candidatus Coproplasma excrementavium
ATTCATCAACGGGATATAACGAAGTGTGGACTTTTGTTATAAATTTCGATGAGGCAGAAAAATACAGAAAATTGAGAGGAGGGTTTTTAAGAAAAAACCAATGGCGAGATTTGACTGTACATGTTTTTGTGTGAAAGAAAGGGGACTGGGTGACCGTCCCCTTTAGGTTAATTCTGCTTGCAATTTTAGTATTGATATGGTATTATATTACCAACAAAGTAATATGTCGGCAAGGGCGAACATCGCACATCCGAGGGGTAACTAATAGTGTTGTAATATTAACACAACTACTATATATAGTATATAGCGGCTCGTTTTGTTATAATATAAGTTGCAATTCTTCGGAAAAATGAACTGTTTGCAAGAAGGTAAAAAAGGCTGTTTCCATATAAGTTGAACACTTCTTTTATCGGCTGAAATTATGGAACTGAAAAAATTTTTTTGCATAGACTATTTGCCCTTCAAAGTAACACCTTTGTACAGGCCAACATCCGTTCGCCACGCAATAAATAAAATTTCATAAACAGACAAAAATGGCTGTTTTCTCGCGAAAACAGCCATTTTTTTATACTTTTTGGCAAAAAACGGGGTGTTTTGCTATTCATTAAAATCTGCGATTATTACTAGACTTACGTCTGTTGATACTGAAAAATCTTAATTTACTGCTATTGTAATTGCCTAAAAAGTGTGCTAAAATAGCCCTATCTCATCACGACTGATGCAAGGTATGCAATGCACGACTTTTTGCTGTCGGTTGTCTTTGTCGGCTTTCTTTGATAAAGTATAGTTTACATCAAAGGAGGTTTTTTTAATGATCAACTACAATTCGACAAAGAACAAGAGCAGACAACGCAGAAAAGTCGCCTTTTACGGCAGAGTATCCACGGAACATGAAGAGCAGTTAAATGCGCTCAGAAATCAGATGCAATGGTATGAAGAGCTTTCCCGTTCTTATCCGGAATGGGACATCATCGAGCGGTATATGGATGAGGGGATCACCGGGACACAGGCTAACAAGCGTCCGGAGTTCATGAGAATGATCGATGATGCGTTTCGCGGGAAATTTGATTTGATCGTAACGCGTGAGGTGTCGCGCTTTGCAAGGAATACGATTGATTGCCTTGAGATGACGCGAAAGTTAAGGAATAGTAAAGTAGAAGTATTTTTTGTACAGGAGGGAATTTGGACAATGGACAATGAAGGGGAAATGAATCTTACAATCAGAGCGATGGTCGCTCAGGAAGAGAGCAGAAAAATGTCGGAACGTGTGAAGGCTGGGCAGGAAATCAGCCGTGCCAACGGTGTGCTATACGGTAACGGCAATGTATTGGGCTATGACAGGGTAGGCAGTACATATGTGATCAATGAAGATCAGGCCGAAACAGTGCGAATGATCTACAATTTATATGAGTCCGGGCTTTGCATGCAGGCAATTCGGAACGAATTGATACGTGCGGGGCGTAAAGCAGGAAACGGAAAGGTTTCATGGGATACTACAAAAATTATGCGCGTTCTGAGAAATACCATCTATAAAGGAGTGATGGGATATAAAAAATCGCAGAGAAATAATTTTTTGGATCAGAAAACCATCATCAATCGGGATGAGAGTACTTACATGTATGTAAAGGGAAATTTCGAGCCGATCATTTCGGAAGAGCAATGGGAACATTGCAGACAAATCAGAGAGAGTCGCACAAGAGTGCGCCTTGTAGAAAAGGAAGGAGAACTCACCATTGAGAAAAAAGGGTTCCGAGTTCTCCAGGATATTTGGTCTCAAAGGTTACGCTGTGCCTGCGGTTCTTCCATGAGGAGAAATAAGTGGAGAAAGAGAAATGACGGAACAACGCCGGTGGGATACAGATGTTACAGCCAGTTGAATAAGGGAGCCAATCAGGTTTCAAAGGATAATACAATAGCCTGCACGGTGCATTCGGTTTGCGGTTGGAAACTTGAACTGATGGCGGAGATGATCTTTAAGAAGATCTTAAAGAATGAAAAGCTGTTTGATATGATAAGTTTGTCAATTCTAATTTGGGTTACGTCGGAATTGCAAAATATCTTAATCTGCAAGGCATTAAAAAGAAGAAAAGAAAAAAGACTGATGCAGAACAGTTTAGCGGACACTTTATAAAGGTGGTTTTAGATAATCCCGTATATTGCGGAAAGATTGCATATGGTCGGAGGGTGCGAGAACGAGTAAAGGGAAAGAAAGACGAATATAGAACGGTAAACAAACAAGACTTTTTACTGCAAGACGGGAAGCATGAAGCCCTTCTCATCGAGAACGGAAAATACATGATATGACCTTGCGTTTAGATTCATTGTATGATATAATGGTTGAGATAGAAGAAAAGATCGAAGATGCTAAATTACGCAAGAAGTCCGTTGAAACAGAGATATTGACAATGGAGAGCATTTATAAAATCTTGCAAAACTTCGGTGAGCTATATGATAGGATCACAGATGAGGAAAGAAAACAGCTCATATCTCATTTGATAAAGGAAATCCAAATATATCCCGAAGGAGAAAGTAAATACTCTCTAAAATCAATAAAATTCAATTTTCCCGTTAATAAAGAGGGAAAAGAGGTTAGGGAAGTTTTTTTGAAATCAGGGCCTAATGTTGAAACGCTTGTCGTGCTTAAAAAGAACTGATATAAAATTTTATGTCCCGCCGCGTGAAATTTCACGCGGCGGAATTTTTTTATTTTTTTCCGCAATTTTTGCGCTGCGCCTCTGCATATGCCCGTTTCAGAGGGAGGGCGGAAAAATCTTATCCGCCGAAAACGCCCTTTTTCAATGTTCTGTAAAAAAATACCGCGGTTATTTTTTCTTATGCTCATTGAATTTTCACCGTTGATATAGTATAATATTGCAAAGGCATTTTTTATCTGCAATCTGCACACAATAGTGTATGCCTGTGCCGCGCGGCGAACTTTTCGCCCGCACATTATTCCGCGCCGAGCGCGCAAGGAGGAAATATGAAAAATAAAGGCAATGTGTACGCTCCGCCGCCCGCAGAGGACGATTACTGCTCGTCCGCGCGCGAAGAATTTATCGCGGGCGTGGCTGCCGATACGGCTGTCGGCCTTACGGAAGAGGAGGCAAGGGCGCGTCTTGAAAAGTACGGTCCCAACGCCTTCGAAAAACAGAAAAAACGCAGCATATTAAAGCTGATACTCTCCCAGTTCAAGGACGTATCCGCAATAATACTTATAATCGCGGCGGCGCTCAGCCTTGCCATGGCCATAATCGAGTGGGAGGGACCCAGGAGCCTTATCGAACCGCTGGTTGTAATAGTCATAATAGTGATGAACGTTATTCTTGCCGTCACGCAGGAGCGCGGCGCGGAGAATGCGTTGGAGGCGCTCTCCTCGCTGTCCTCGCCCACGTGCAGGGTGCTGCGCGGCGGCGAAGTGCGCGTAGCCGATCCCGCCGAACTTGTCCCCGGCGACGTTATAGTGCTGCGTACGGGAGACTCCGTTCCCGCCGACGCGCGCCTTATCGAGAGCGAGAGTCTGGCGGCGGACGAATCTTCCCTTACGGGCGAAAGCGTGCCCGCTGAAAAGGATGCTTCGGCCATACTCCCGCCCCAATCGGCGTTGGGCGACAGAATCAACTGCGTGTATTCGGGCTGTCTTATAACCTCGGGCAAAGGAAAGGCGGTGGTTGCGCGTACGGGCATGCATACCGAAATGGGCAAGATAGCGCGCTTCCTCTCCGATACCGCGCAGAAAAAGACCACGTTGCAGGTCAGACTGGATAAGGTGGGCAAGGTGATAAGCGGCCTTGCCATAATCGCCGCGATAATAATGTTTGCCGTCGGCCTGCTTGTATACAAACACGACGCCATGGAAATGCTTATGGTTGCCATAACGCTGGCCGTGGCGGCCGTACCCGAAACACTTTCGCTCATCGTAACGCTCACGCTCTCCTACGGCGCAAAAAAGATGGCAAAGAAGAACGCGCTGGTGCGTCAGATGCAGGCGGTGGAGACGCTGGGCAGTACCTCGGTAATCTGTTCGGACAAGACGGGTACGCTCACGATGAACAAGATGACGGTAAAGCGGCTGTGGGTGCACGGCGGACTTCCCGCGGCCGATACGGACGAGTTTGACGAAAGTCAGCAGCGCCTTCTTCTGCGGCTGTGCCTGGCCTGCTCGGCCTCGATAGGCAGGGACGACGAGGGCAACGAAAAAATTCTCGGCGACCCCACAGAGACTGCTATAATCACGCTCGCGCGGCAAAAGGGCATAGACTATTCAACCCTCGACCTTATGTATAAAAAGGTGGCGGAAATTCCCTTCTCCTCGGCGAGAAAGATGATGACCAACATCTACCGCACGGAGGAGGGGTACCTGGTTCTCACCAAGGGCGCGTTCGACAGACTGCCCTTCGACCGTTCGGACTACAACTTCATGCACGTTCTGGAAGTGGTGCACGACTCCTTTGCGCGGGACGCGCTCAGGGTAATCGCGCTGGCCTCCAAGACCATACCCGAGCTGCCCGAGGACCTCGCCTCCGTGGAGGACGGGCTGACCTTTGAAGGGTTTGTGGGCATAATCGACCCTCCCCGTCCCGAGGCGGCCGCGGCCATATCCAAGGCGCTTGCGGCGGGCATACGCACGGTTATGATAACGGGCGACCACGCGCAAACGGCGGGCGCCATTGCAAGGGACCTGGGCATAGTGGTTGCAAACGAGGGCGTAATCACGGGGCGCGAACTTTCTCAGCTCTCCGACGAGCAGCTGAGCGACAGCATAGAGTTCTATTCCGTGTATGCGCGCGTCAGTCCCGAGGATAAAATACGCATAGTCAGGGCGTGGCAGGCGCGCGGCGAAGTAGTTGCAATGACGGGCGACGGCGTCAACGACGCACCCGCGCTCAAAGCGGCGGACGTGGGCATTGCTATGGGCAAAAACGGCACGGAAGTTTCCAAGAGCGCCGCCCGAATGATCCTCACGGACGACAAGTTCTCCACCATAATAGAGGCGGTGGAGGAGGGGCGCAACATCTTCTCCAACATACGCAAGCTCGTGTACTTCCTGCTTGTGTGCAACATATCGGAAATTGCGGTTATGCTGTTTGCACAGTTTCTCAACTGGCCGCTGCCGCTCACGCCGATAATGCTGCTCATTATCAACGTGCTGGGCGACGGCATACCCGGCCTTGCGCTGGCAAAGGAGCAGTCCGACAGGCGAATAATGAACCGAAAACCCATCGCCAGGGAGGAAAGTTTCTTCGGCGGCGGACTCATGGAAGTGATAATACGCCAGATAGTGGTGTTCTCCGCGGTCACGCTGATAGGTTTCTGCATAGGCCGCACAACTCAGTTTGCGGGCAGTCAGCCCTCGCTTGAGGCGGGCAGAACCATGGCCTTTTTAATCACGGGCTGGACGTCCATACTGCACGTTCTCACCGTGCGCAGCCGCAGCATGCTGTACAAGTACCGCATAAAGGATAACCCTTCGCTGTATATAAGCTGTTTTGCAATGCTCGCCGTGTTTGCGGCAATGGCCGCCATACCCGCAGTTGCCTCCGCGCTCGGCATGGGCAAACTCGGCTGGCAGCAGTGGCTGATAGCGGCGGCGCTGTCGCTCGTTCCCCTGCTTGTGGCCGAATACGGCAAGATATGGGACGCAGTCCGCTCTAAAAATCTCGAAAGGACGAAGGTCAGATAAAATTACGGCGACCGCATAAACTTTGAATATCAAAAAAGCGCGCCTTAAGGCGCGCTTTTTTCATGCATAATTTACAGTATTTTTACCCGCTTTTGCTTGCCAACGGCGCATAAAAGGCTGTAAAATATTGCGGTAAGAACAAACAAGCAAATTTAAGGAGAGCTATGGAAGGAGTTATTTTCGATCTGGACGGCACCCTGCTCGACTCGATGGGTCTGTGGCGCAGGGCGGGCGTAATCTACCTTGAAAGGTACGGAATAGAGGTGGACGAAAGCCTTGCCGATATAATACTGCCGCTCACCATACGCGGCGCGGCCAAGTACATAAAGGAGCATTTTCCCGTGCCCGAAAGCGTGGAAAACATCACCGCGGGCGTGAACGGAGTGATGGAGGAGTTCTATAAAAACTATATAAAGCCCAAGGAGGGCGCGGCAGAGCTGCTGGCCGAACTTTACAGGCGCGGCATACCAATGGCTCTTGCAACCGCCACCGACCGTTACCTCATAGACAGCGCTTTCAACCGCCTTGGCTGGAACAAATATTTCCGCGGGATATGCACCTGCACGGAGGTGGGCGTAGGCAAGCGCGACGGCGCGGACGTGTACGACGCGGCGCTTAAGACCTTCGGCGGCACGAGGGGCGGCAGCTGGGTGTTTGAAGATTCCCCCCACGCCGCGGCAACGGCAAAACAGGCGGGGTTCAATGTTCTCGGCGTAAAGGACGAGGGCGGCAAGGCCGACCAGCAGAAGCTTAAAGCCTCCTGCACGGTCTATGTGGAAAGCCTTGCTCCCGTTGAGCGCGTTTTAAAGCTTATCGGCCTTGAATAAGGCATACTGCGGCACCAATTGAATAAATGTAATAATTAAGGCATATGTGCGGGGCAATTTTAATTGCCCCGCACATATCATCTGATTACTTTTAAATTTTTCTGTAATAGAGGCGGCAGTATAGCGGCTCTTTTTTATGCCCTTTTTCCCGCTTTTCGGCATTTACTGCCACAAATTCAAACTCCGCCGCACACTCCGGCGAGGTGTAGGCGTACAGCTTTACATACTCGCCGCCCTTCTTTTTAAGGCTGCGCGTGCATACGGCGCGGCTCTTGTATATGCCCATCGGGGTAAGCCCTTCAAAGGCTCCCTCCTCAAAGGGAGCAAAGCCCGCCTCGGCAAGCGCGCTCTCCACGCCGCGGGCGTCTTCCGCCAGGTTAAGTTTTTTCAGCTGTCGTCTGTCCATACCGCAATTATACCACTACGCATATCAAAAGTAAATCGCAACCGCCGCACATTTTTATGCGTAAAAGCGCCCCGCAGGCATTCTGCCTGCGGGGCGCTCTGTCGTAAAACTCATTCAAATTTTTCTGCCACTTTTACAAGCAGGTCGCGTATGGGCAGGTGCTGCGGGCAGTGCCGCTCGCACGCTCCGCACTTTATGCAGTCGGAGGCCTTGCCGTGCGTCCTCGTATAGTTTTCGTAGTAGTTCTGCTGGGTCGTCCAGTCCTTGGAGCTGTCCCCGTTTTCAATCAGTTCAAGGTTGTACAGCGAAAAATAGTCGGGTATGGCAATGTTCTTCGGGCAGTTTTCCGTGCAGTAACGGCACGCGGTGCACGCTATCGCGCCCGTGCCCCTGATTACCGCCGCGGCTTGCCTTACAACTTTAAGCTCCTCTTCGCTGAGCGGCTCAAAGTTCTGCATGAAGGAGGTGTTGTCCTCCAGCTGTGCCATGTCGGACATTCCCGAAAGCACCGTCTCCACGCCGTCCAGTCCCGCGGCAAAGCGTATCGCCCAGGAGGGTATGCTCATATCGGGCCGCGCTGCTTTTAAAAGTCCCGCCGCCTTTTCTGGCACGTCGGCAAGCGTTCCGCCCTTTACGGGCTCCATTACAATAATCGGCTTGCCGTGCTTTCTCGCTACCTGCCACAGCCTTTCGGACTGCACGCCCTCGCTCTTCCAGTCAAGGTAGTTAATCTGCAGCTGCACAAATTCGGCGTCGGGGTGCTCGGTCAGTACCTTGTCCAGAAGTTCGGGTGTATCGTGGAAGGAAAAGCCGTAGCGCTTTATCTTGCCCTGCGCCTTAAGGCTGCGCGCAAAGCCGAAACAGTCGTACTTTTCCACCGCGTCAATGTCGCCCGAATTTATGTTGTGCAAAAGGTAGTTGTCAAAGTACTCCACGCCGCACTTTTCAAGCTGACGGTCAAAAATTTTCTGTCTGTCCTCGCGGCTGGTCAGCATGAATACCGGCAGCTTGGAGGCGAGTCGGAAACTTTCGCGCGGGTATCTCTTGACAAGGCACTCGCGCACGGCAATTTCGCTCGCGTAGGCGTGGTACATCCACGCCGTGTCAAAGTAATCGAACCCGCGTTCAAGAAAGGTGTCAACCATCCTTTTTACGGTGTCGTAGTCAATGTTTTTCTGGTCGCCGCCCGTTATGGGCAGTCTCATCATTCCGAAGCCGAGTTTCTTCATTTCGTATCCTCCTTGTGCGCGTACGCGCAGAACGCGCTGCGTGCGCCGTATGGCTTTCAGGGCTGCGGCGGGGTCGTCAATGTGCCTCACCGTCTGTTCCATCGGGCACTGACCCGTGCCCGCGCGGTTTTTTATCGTTTCGGCGACCTGTCCGCGGTCGCATGGAATGTTATATTTTTCAAATACCTGCTGTGCGGAACGGCTCATAACCTCCGCATATACCTGCTTCACTCCGCCCAGCGCCATAAGCAGTGCCGCCGCCTTGCCCACGATTTTATCGGCAACGGCTGCGCCTCTCAGTAGCTCGGGGCTGCTTTCGGCAAGGTTGCACAGCGCGTTCACTCCGCGTTCGGTAAAGGTATAGTCCCTTTCGCCGGCCACGGCAAGCGTAACGTCGCCTGCAAGGTACGCCCTGGCGCGTTCAATCGCGTTCATGTTTTACCGCCAGCGCAAGCAACAGTACAATCACGGGCACTACCGCCGCCTGAATGTACAGTCCCGTAAGTCCCGTCTCTATCACCGCCCAAGCCGCGGCCGCAGTCTGCGAAAAGATTACGGAGAGCACAAAGTATGTAAGTCTGCCCGCTATCTGCGCGCATATCACCGCGGGGAAGGCCATAAGCGGCGCGGAGGCTATTTTCTTGCTCATAAGTCCGCTTACCAGTCCGAATACTGCCAGTTCGGCAATCATGAAGGGCAGCCTTGCCGCCGCGGGCATTGCCGAGTCCAAAAAGAGGGAGGTGAAGGCAAAACTTGCAACGGGCGAAAGGATGCCAACGCCCAGACCCCACTGCCAGCCGAGTATGCAACCCGCAATCAGCGCGGGAGCGTACATGGGCAGGTATACGGCGCCCGCAGAAGCTCCGCCCGCTATGTGCGCTATCTGCGGCAGAGCCACAGCCGCCACGATGAGTACCAAAGCTATTGCACCCTTAACCGTAAGTCTTACGGCAAGGCGCGCGTTCTTTAAAACTGCATTCAGCATTCAAAATCTCCTTTGAATTTTGTCATTGTCTCAATTATATAAGTTAAAGTGAACTTTAAGTCAATACTTCAAAGCAAATTTTTTTAATTTTTTATGCGCAAAGCCGCCGCCCCGCCATAAAATAAATTTTATCCGCCGCAACGGGCGGAGGGCAAAACAATTTGTTGCGGGTAATTTTTGCTCAAACTGTTTACGTATATGCGCCGATGTGGTAGAATATGAAATATACTCGGCGCGGAATGAAAAAAATTTTCCGCGTTGCACACAATTAAAATAACGTCTGCAACCTTGCGCGCAAGGTTGCGGAAAAAATCAGAAAGGAGAACCAAGTGGACCAGTTCATTCAGGCGGTCAAAGATTACTTTTCCCGCTTCGCCTACGATGGCGGCCTTGCAATCGTGCGCACGGTGGCTTTTTTGCTGCTCGGCCTTGCAATCGTGCGCATAGTCTGCCTCATAACGCGCCGCGTGGCGCTCAAGAGCAGGCTGGATAAAGCCGCCGCAACCTTCGTCATTTCAGTCATAACGGTGGTGCTGTACATCGCGCTCGTAATAGTCGTGGTAAGCTCGCTGGGCGTATCCACGGCGGGCATAATCGCGGCGTTCTCGGCCGTGGCCCTCGCCGTAGCCCTCGCCCTCAAGGACAGCCTTGCAAGCCTTGCCAACGGCGTCATAATAATCTTTACAAAGCCGTTCAAAAAGGGCGACATTGTCATGATTAACGGGCAGGAGGGCACCGTGCAGGATATCCGCCTGTTCAATACCAAAATCCTCACCTTCAACAATGAAGAGGTGATAATTCCCAACAGCGACGTGCTCTCCGAAACGCTCATAAACGAAAGCAACCGTCCGCTGCGCCGCGTGGAAATTGCCTTCTACGTATCCTATTCCGCCGATGCCGTAAGCCTTCGCGCAGAAATGGAAAAACTGCTCGCGGAGAATGAAAACATACTCCAGTCGCCCGCGCCCAGGGTGGTCTTTGACAGCTTCGGCGAAAGCACCGTCCGCTGTACGGCGTACGCGTGGGCCGCGATTGATTCCTATACGCCCGCAAAACTCGCCACAAGGGACATAATTTACGCCACGCTCAAAAAGTTCGGCGCGGAGCCTTCATCCAGAAAGTTCAACGTAAACGTGCTCGGCACGAAGGAGGATAAAGATGTCTGAACTTACGTTGCTGTCAACCGAAGCCGCAGAAACTGTCCAGGATGTGCCCTCCGCGTGGGAACTCGCAATGCAGTATATAATCTTCGGCGTTATAATAGTCGTAAGCATTTTCATACTCATACTCATACGCAAGCGTACGCGCCTTCCGCGCCATGCCGACCTTAAAAAGAGGCTGGACAGCCTGCTTGAAGAGGTGCGGGCTCTCTCCGCGCCGTTCGAAAACCGCATGCAGTTCGTAAAGCGCGTATCCCACGCGCTCTACACTGTGGATAACCTCTCCTATATATCGGCCGTTATGGGGGAAAAGGAGCGCTATTCCGACCTCTCCGCCATATCTTCCCTGCTTGGAGAAGCACACAGCGAGCTCGCGCCCTACAAGTTCGGCAAAAAGGAGGCGGAGGAGGGCGAAGGCCTTGCCGCCGCCGAGGAAAAGGTTGCCCGCGCCATCGCCGTTGCGGATACCATTTTAAGCCGCGATAAAAAGATAAAGAAGGGCGCCTGAATGCTCCGCCGCACATTCGGTACGGAAAAATAAATAATTAAAAAAAGCCGCGCGCACGCGCGGCTTTTTCTTTATAAAAATGCGCCCGCGTGTGCGCGTAAAAACATAAATATTCAGTAAAAAAATCCGCAAATAAATAATTTTTTTAAATGGTGTTTCAAACGGTTCAAAGGGTGGTATATATAAAGTGAAAAAAGAATCAAGGCCAACAACCCGGATCCTTTAAAATATTAAGTTTAAAGGAGATTTAAATATTATGAAAAACTATATCCAGAAAAGAAATAATTATCAGCATAACCCCTTCTTCGATGCGTTTGACGATTTCTTCAAACCCGTGTTCTACGATGACAGGGCTGACAGCATGCGTACAGATATAAAGGAAACGGAAAACGGTTACCAGCTGGACGTTGAAATGCCCGGCTTCGATAAAAAGGATATAAAGATTTCGCTTGAAAACGGTTACCTCACCGTCAGCGCTGAAAAGAGCTCCAGGGAAGAGGAAAACAAGGACAAGAACGA
>DVMA01000047.1 GCA_018715195.1 Candidatus Coproplasma excrementavium
AATTAAAGAAATTAACTGAAAATTTTATTTGTTTTCTTTAAGGCCGCGGCGCGCAGATTTTTCTGCGCGCCGCGGCCTGTTTTCTGCCCGTACTGCGGGCTTTTTAAACCTTAAATCTGTATTTTATTTCCTTAAAAGTTGCATATAAAAGCATAAACTGTTCAAATATGCTTTTAAATTAACATTTTATGCCAAATTGCTTGAAAACTCTTCGCGCGCGTGATATCATTTATAATGATATGGGTAAAAGTTTTTTGTTCGTTGCTTACATACGTTAAGGTATCCTGAGGTAAACTTTTAACATAACATGCTAAACACTGTCTGTATCCCGAGGGAGCGGCGGACAAATACTGTATCACAATTTTTTATTCAGGGGCATTATAGATGAACAGAGAAGAAATTCTAAAAAAACTCACATTGCGTCAGAAGGCCGACCTGTTGACAGGTAAAGATTTCTGGAGCACGCAGGGCTATGAAGAGCTCGGCATCCCCTCCATATTCTTTTCGGACGGCCCTCACGGACTCAGAAAGCAGGCGGCTGCGTCGGACCATCTCGGACTGAATGCCAGCGTACCCGCAACGTGTTTCCCCACGGCGGTTTCAATGGCGTCCAGCTGGAACGATTCCCTTGCCGAAAGGATGGGCGAGGCGCTCGGCGAAGAGGCTGCTTCGCAGAACGTCAACATGGTGCTCGGACCCGGTCTTTGCATCAAGCGCAACCCCCGTTGCGGCAGAAACTTCGAATATTTTTCGGAAGACCCTTACCTCGCGGGCAAAATGGCTGCGGCATATGTGCGCGGCATTCAGAAAAACGGCACGGCGTCCTGCATAAAGCACTTTGCGGCAAACAGCCAGGAAGAGCGCCGTATGGTCACCGATTCGGTAATGGATGAAAGAACCCTGCGCGAGATTTATCTCACCGGTTTCGAAATTGCCGTAAAGGAGGGACATCCCCACGCTGTAATGTCTTCCTATAATATGGTAAACGGCGCGTTTGCAGATGAGAATAAACATCTTCTCCGCGACATACTCCGCGGCGAATGGGGCTTTAACGGCGTTGTCGTATCCGACTGGGCGGGCACCAACAACAAGGTTGCCTCCACAATCGCGGGCAGCGACATAGAGATGCCCGGTTGCCGCTACGGCGCTGACGACATAGTTGAGGCTGTGGAAAACGGCAAGCTCGACATAAAGTATGTGGATGAATGCGTAAACCGCGTTCTCGACCTGATAGAAACGACCACGAAGGGCGAAAAGGGCAAGGAATTCGATAAGGAAGCTCACCACGAACTTGCCAAAGAGTGCGCAGACGAGTGCGTAGTTCTGCTTAAAAACGATGGCATTCTTCCTCTTGCGGCGCAAACTAGCGTTGCACTTGTCGGCGATTTTGCCAAAAAGCCCCGTTACCAGGGTGCAGGTTCTTCCATAGTAAATCCCACAAAACTGGAATGCGTGATGGATGATACCCGCAACTTCCCCTTCAATGTCATAGGATATGCCGACGGCTTTGAAAGGTACGGCAAGCATAAGACCGTTCACATCGACCGCGCGGTAGAGCTCGGCAAAAAGGCAGATGTGACGCTGTTCTTTGCGGGCCTCGATGAATATACAGAGGCGGAGGGCCTTGACAGACAGTCTCTGGCCGTTCCCGAAAATCAGATAAGAACATACAAGGCGCTCAAGGCAGCGGGACTCAAAGTGGTAGTAGTTCTCTCCTGCGGCAGCGCGGTATATATGGACTGGGCGTCCGATGCAGATGCCATCGTGTTCGCGGGCCTTACGGGCCAGGCGGGTGCGGCGGCCGTGCTGGATATAATTTCCGGCAAGGTAAACCCCTCTGCGAAACTTGCGGAAACGTGGTCTCTTCCCGATGTTCCCTGCGCAAGCGAAACTTACTTTCCCGGCAAGCAGATGACCTGCGAATACAGGGAGGGTCTGTATGTGGGCTACCGCTATTTTGACAAGACCCAAAAGAAGGTTGAATTCCCCTTCGGTTTCGGCCTTTCGTATACGACATTCAGATATGACGACATATCTGCGGACGGAAACGGCGTAACGTTCACCATCACAAATACTGGCAACATGGACGGCGCCGAAATTGCACAGCTGTACGTAAGCAAAGCTGACAGCAAGCTGTTCCGTCCCGAAAAGGAACTCAAAGGCTTTAAAAAGGTATTCCTCAAAAAGGGTGAAACAAAGAAGGTCACCATTCCGTTCGACGACAAGACGTTCCGCTACTTCGACGTGGAGAGCGACAAGTGGGAGACGGAAGGAGGAGAATACTTACTTCTCATCGGCGCAAGCTCGCGCGATATACGCCTCGAAACAAAGGTTGAAAAGACGGCAACCAAGACCGATTGCCCCTATGATATGGCCAAATTACCGTCCTATTACAGCGGCAACGTGGCGCATGTCGGCGATGAGGAATTCAAGGCTCTGCTCGGCAGGGAAATTCCCAGGAGCGGCTATGACTTCTATAAGAAGAACAGAATGATAATAACGGAAAATTCCACGGTGGCAGACCTTCGCTACTCACGCAGATGGGTGGGCAGGCTGTTCTCGGGAGCGATACGTTTTGTTATTAAGTTCATGAATCTCATAGGCAACCGCTCTATGGCAAACACGCTTGTAATGGGCGTGCTTCATCAGCCCGTAAGAGGCCTTGCAAAGTTCGGCGGAATGTCCCGCAGACAGATGAAGGCCCTGCTGATGATGTTCAACGGACAGATGTGCAGAGGCATTGTAAAGTTCCTGTCCAAAGATAAAAAACAGAATAAAGAAGCCAAGGCTGCAAAGGCTGCGTAAATACATTTTGGTGAATGGAGAAATAATATGGAAAATAATGTAGTTAGCAGCGAAGAGCAAAGACTTCTTCCCAAGCCCCTTTCGGGCAACCCTTTTGTAGCTTTCTGGCAGAGAATAGGACGCTGGTGGCAGGGCGTGTGGTACGGCTTTTCTGAAAAGCACCCCAAGCTTGCCCCCTGGATATACAAGATATTCTTCTTTCTTGTATTTTCCTACGGCGTCACGATATGGCAGTTCATCGTAATGACATTCCTGCCCTACGCCTTCCAGGGCCTGGGCACGGAACCGTGGGGCTGGCCCAATGCAGAGCTTTCCTTTGCAAACGATAACGGCGCCACGTACATACTGTTCGGCGACAGCGCGGGACTCGGCTACTTCATAGCCTACGAAATTGCCGTATTTACCGCACAGTGCATAAACTTCCCTCTTCAGAGGAACATAACCTACCGTTCGCACGGCAACCCCTGGTGGCAGGCGATGTGGTACTTTATCGGCTGGGTGCTCGTATCCGTGTTCACCCTTGCGATATGGGGCCTTATTAATGTATTCTTCACCAGCTGGGGCTGGTACCTTCCCGGTGAAGAGGGCCTTGCCACGGTTGCGGGTCTTGTAAAGACCGTGCTCACGGGCGGCGTTTCGATGGTGATATTCTTCTTCATCTTCCTTATCATATTCCCCGATGCGGACAAGACGGAGAAGTCCAAGGCTGCCAAGCTGGAGGCTGCAAAGGCTGCACTTGAAAGCGCAAAGGCGTCTTCCGACAGCGAGGCTGTTGCCAAGGCCGAACTTGCCGTTGCCAAGGCAGAGCTTGCATATGCCATAGCCGTAGAAAACCGCAAACTGTTCCACTCGGAAAAGAATATTTCTGCCGTAAGGTCGGTTGCCGAAGCGAGGATAAACGCTTACCAGGGCAAGCTGAATAAAATCAAAAAACTTACTGAGCAGGTTGAAGCCGCAAAATCTGCGGGAGATGCGCAGAAGGCAGAAAAACTTGCAAAACAGCTTGAAGAGGTGGAGAGCGGACTGGAAAAATCCCGCAATACCGCACTTGAGGCAGTTGACCAGCGCGATAAAGTCGTCCCCGAAGAAGAGGCGGTTATTGCCGAAGTAAAGCAGGCCCGCGAAAAGCGCGCCGCAGAGAAAAAAGTCGCCTAAAAATTTACGTTCGCAGCATGTAAAGCCAAGGTACACAAGCGGTTGATTGTGCCATATGTGCGCCTCAATCGTGATGCGGAGCGACTTATCCTCTTCGGCAAAAAGCAAGAGAGTCGTTTCCCCAAAAGAATATAAATTATGCGCCCCGCGCGGCTTCAGCCGCGCGGGGCAGAATTTTTTGCGTAAAAAATGTATGTCGGATATAAAAATATATATGTCAGGTATTGTATGGCGTTTAATGGCGCATATCTTTATCGCAGAGTATAAGCCGTTTAATGCCGCAGGCGAAAACTGTCTGATTTCAGATAAATTCCGACATTGTTTTTTGTGCATAAATTTTCTTTTTGCTATTGCAATGTGGTGCTTTATATGTTAAAATAAAGCATATAAACAGCATATATTCAGCCTTTTGCATGCAACATATGTTGCAACCCCTCGTACGCGGCATTGTATTTTTAACGCCGTTATTTTTTACAGGAGCGATTTGATGCTTAAAATTGCAATAGTGGAAAATGAACCCGAACAGGCCGACCTGCTCAGCGGCTACATAGCGCGGTACTCGCAGGAGAGCGGCATAAAATGCCAGGTGGTCACATTTTCTAACGGTCTGGAATTCATATCTGGCTACACTCCCGGGTTCGACGCCGTCTTCATGGACATAAAAATGCTGCTTATAGACGGCATGGAGGCCGCTGAAAAACTCAGAAAAATAGATGAGGACGTGGTTCTGATTTTTGTTACCAACATGGCGCAACTTGCAATTAAGGGCTATAAAGTAAACGCCATGGACTTTATCGTAAAGCCCGTGACTTACTTCGACTTTTCGCTCGAGATGGATAAGATTTGCCGCGCGCACGACCGCCGCACCCAGGACTATGTATGGGTAAAGACGGCGGGGGTGCTCAGACGAATAGACTTCAACGCCATATTCTATATAGAAATAATTATGCACGATGTGTACGTGCATACCGACCGCGAGACGGTAAATTTCCGCGGCTCGCTGAAAAATCTGGAAGAAAAGCTGGACCCTGCTCTGTTTTCGCGCTGCAATAACTGCTATATAGTAAATCTTCAGCACGTTACGGGCGTAAAGGAAGATGCCGTCATGCTTGAAAGCGGGGACGAACTGCATATGAGCCGCACCCGCAAAAGGCAGTTCATGAACGATTTAACCGCCTTCTTTTCGGGTGCTTCGGCAAAGTAAAACAGATGGTCTGCCGCAAAAACCTGCGCACAAAACGTGGCACATTTGCGGACAGTCTAAAAGGTGGTTATCAGCTCGTTCATTCAAATTGGCCTGCACATATGCTCAGATTATTGTATTTCACGGCGCGCGCTATGCGCGCCTTTTAAGGTAACAAATGTACTATTCGTATATACTTCTGGGACAGCTCAATTTTTATGTGGAAATGCTTATTCCGCTCCTGATTCTGATGCGTCGGCAGGAGCGGCGCAGTTTATTTCCTCTCAGACTCCTGCTTGTGGCTGCGGTGGGGGCGGGTTTTGCGTTTATGCCCGAACTGAACGTCGGCCCGTTCGGCATGCACTATCTGATAGTTATGGGTGTAGCATTTCTTGCGGGCTGGTTCATCTTTGATGTGTCCCCGCTGGACGTGTTGTTCTATACCATAGCTGCATTTGCCGTTCAGCATTGCCTTTGGGATATTCTTTTCATTGTATTCGAAACGATAGGCGAGCTCACCCAGGCGGCCGCGCTCGTCATATATTTTTCGCTCTATCTCGTGGCGTATGCGCTGTTCTGGTTGTTCTTCCCCGTCAGCGAGCTCAACGAGGGCGGCGTGAAGGGGCGCGGACTTCAGTTTGCCGTTTCGGCGTTCATAATCGCCTTTGTGTATGTGATAGCCTCGCTCGTGCCCTGGCTGTATTCGTGGAACATTCTGTACAGATTGTACGCGCTTATCTGTTGCATATTCGCGCTCGGATTGCAGTGCGGTCTGTTCGAACACACAAGACTCAAGGAGAAAAACCGCGAGCTTGAGCGGGACAAGTTCGTGCTTGAAGAACTGCTCATGCGCGAGCAGAAACAGTACGCCATAACAAAGGACACCATAGACCTTATAAATATAAAGTGTCACGACCTCAAGCACCAGCTGGCCGCCTTGCGTTCTATGTCGGAAGAGGAGCGCGAAAAGAGCCTCAAAGAGGTGGAGAGCGCCGTAATGATATACGGCAACATTGCCAAAACGGGTAACGAAACGCTGGATATAGTGCTCACAGAAAAGAGTTTTCTGTGCGAAAAATACGGCATACGTTTCACCTATATGATAGACGGCGGCAGTTTTTCCTTTATGGCGCCCGCAGACATATCGTCGCTGTTCGGCAACGCGCTGGATAACGCCATAGAGAGCGTTATGAAGGAGGGGGAAAAGGACCGCAGGGTAATCAAGCTCAACGCCTCTTCCAAGCGCGGCTACATCGCCGTGCACGTGGAAAATTACTGTACGGAGGTCATAAAGTTCAAAGACGGCGTGCCCGTGACCAGCAAGGCCGATAAAAACGAGCACGGGTTCGGCGTAAAGAGCATGAACTTCATAGTCAAAAAGTACGGCGGTACGTGCATAATGCGGCAGGAGGGTTGCCTTGTATATCTGGAAATAATACTCCCCGTGCCCGAAAGCGGAAGGCAGTTTGCCGTGCAGGCATAGCTTTTATGCCGTTTTCATAAGTCGCTCTGCGGGCGTACATTTGTCTTGTCCCGCATAAAGTCAAACTTTTCCAATTCAGAATATATGCAAAGCTCCGCCGCAAAGCGGAGCTTTTTTGTATGCTGACCCCACAAAACTGTTTGTGCGTTTAACGTCTACGGGACGGACATTCGCGCGTTTTAAAAGCCTGTATAGTCCGTTTGTGAAAGTTGTTGCAATTTTATGATAAATTGAAATATCTTTTGTATGAAATTTTTGTTATGTACACTCCTTTAGTGATATATTGTTACAGCTCGGGGTGCAAAACAAGTCAAATTTTGTGCGTAGTAAGGCAAAGGTCATTGCCAAAAAAGTGATTGTATGTATACTTTTTAACTGCGCAAAGGTTCATGCGCGGGTATCATACCATAATTCAATGGTAAAAACTTATACAGGAGGGAACCATGAACATCAGAACAAGACTGTTTCGCGGGCTGGTTTTACTGTTTGCATTCATTCTGGTGCTGTCTGTAACGACATCGCTGATAATGGAATACTACCGTTCGCCGCTCGATGAAAACACTGGCTCCATAAGCCAGGGGCTTGAAGTCAACGAAGATTACGGCGAGTGGACGTACGGCACTCAGTATACTTCCACCAAGGACGCGGTGGACAGCATGAAGGAGTTTGCCATCCGCGAGGCCGCAGAATCTTTCGTTCTCCTTAAAAATGAGAACAACTCTCTGCCTTTAAAGCAGGAAAAACCCAAGGTTACGCTGTTCGGCATCCGCAGCTTTACCCCTTACTATGGCAGTACTACAGGCGGCTCCATACCAGATAAGGCGGTAATAGACAACGATCCCAACCGCAGCACGCTTATAACCGACTTCCAGGAGGCATTCGATGTAAACCCCGCGCTTTTGGAGGCTTACAGAGATTACACTTCCGACTATACGTGGGGCAGCTCGGGCTTCGGTGCGCAGGCGCCCGCATATCAGGGACTTTACAGCACCACCGACCCCACGGAACCCACCCTTTCAGAACTGGGAATAACCGACAGCAATGCCCGTTACCGCGAGTATAACGATGCAGCCATAGTAATTATCGGCCGCGTCAGCGGTGAAGGTTCCAGCTTCTTCCCCGGTCAGGAAGGCCGCACCACCAGGGACAGCAACGATCCCACCAAAATTTTAAATGTCGTTGAAACTGATACAGATAACATTCTCGGCATAAGCGAAGAGGAGCAGGCGCTCATCGATACGGCGGCAGCCAACTTCGATAACGTAATAGTGCTTATAAACTCCTCCAGCCAGATGGAGATAGAATCTCTCAAGCAGAACGAGGACGTTGACGCCGTTATGTGGATAGGTTATCCCGGCGTATACGGCTTTGAAGCGGTTGCCCAGGTGCTAAAGGGCGAGGCAAACCCCTCCGGCCGCCTCGGCGATATCTATGCGGTAAACAGCGCGCTGTCCCCCGCAATGCAGAACTACGGCGGCAGCGAAGTGGGCACCGAAATTGCCTGGACAAACGCGTCAAGCTATTCGGGCATGAACGTAAACTCCTACCTCGTTGAGGCAGAGGGCATTTACACGGGTTATCGCTACTACGAAACCAGGTATGCAGATTCCCTGCTTGCAGACGATGCAAGGAACGCCGCCTCTGCAAAGGCGGGCACTTATGTCAATTACAACAAGGAAGAGCTCACCTTCAAGCCTGCAACTACCGATGGTCAGTGGGTTTACAGCAACGAAGTATCCTATCCTTTCGGCTACGGCCTTTCCTATACCAATTTTACGCAGACACTTACGAGCGTTGAAGTTTCTGCCGACCACAAGACGGCAACCGCAACCGTTACGGTAACGAATAACGGTTCCGTTGCGGGCAAGTCGGTGGTTCAGCTCTATGCGCAGCTGCCCTATGAGGACGGCGACGTGGAAAAATCGGCCATTCAGCTCATCGACTATGAAAAGACTGACCTGCTTGCAAGCGGTGCAAGCGAGACCGTGATACTCAACATAGATATGTCCAACCTTGCAAGCTATGACTATGAAGGCGCAAAGACCTATCGCATGGACGCGGGCACCTACTACTTTGCAATCGGCGAATCTTCTCACGATGCGCTCAACAACATCCTTGCCGAGCAGGGTGTCAGCGGTATGGTCAATACCGACGGCACTGCTTATGCAGCTCCTCAGGAGAATAAGGTTGACGAGTGGACGCTCGCCGAAGACGACACCACGACCTTCGCCGTATCCGATACTACGAATAAAGAGATAACCAACCAGATTACCGAGGGCGACTACGCAACCGACGTAAACTATTGGCTTAAGAACGGCATAGACGCCGACATAGACGAAGTGATTTACCTTTCGCGCAGCGACTGGAACAACACCTTCCCCATAACTTATTCGAACTTTGCAATTCAGTCCGGTTCGCGCTTTGAAGAGATAATGAAGAACGACTTCATACCTCTTGCCTCAGGCGAGGACATAAGCGGCATAACCATGGGCGATTCCAGCGTAGAGCTCAACTTCAGCGACATGAAGGACGTAGCGTTTGAAGATGACAGATGGGATGAGCTCATCTCCAAGATTCCTCTTTCGGAGATGATGGGCTTCATGCAGAACGCATTCCACCAGATTTATCAGATACCTTCCATAGGTTTCAACGGTTTCAATGCAGATGACGGCCCCGGCGGTTCGGACTCTCACGATATGGGCGAAGCCTCCAACCAGGGCACTCTGTTCGAGGACGCAAAAGATTATGCAGGCAAGGTAGGTACCCGTATCGCACCCGCGCCCATCAATCTTGCGTACACCTTCAACAAGGAACTTGCATATGAAAACGGCGAAATTCTTCTCGGCGAATCTACGCTTTTGTACAACCTGCCCATAATGATAGGCCCCGGCATGAACATTCACCGCACTCCTTACAACGGACGTAACGTTGAATACTATTCCGAAGACCCCATACTTTCAGGCTTTACGGGCAGCGCGGTAGTGCAGGGCGCGCAGAGCAAGGGTTGCCTTGTAAACATCAAACACGTAGGCTTCAACAGCCAGGAAGCAAACCGTTCGGGCGTGAATGAATTCCTCAACGAGCAGGCGGCGCGCGAACTTGAACTGAGAAACCTTCAGCAGGCGTTCACCGCAAAGGGCCGCTCCTCCAAGAGCGAGGCCGAGGGCACAACCTTCCGCTATGCAGCCGAGGGCGCACGCGGCACGATGACTGCATACAACCGCATAGGCGCAACGGCCTCCAGCGCAAACTATGGCGTACAGTACGCGATACTTCGCGAAGAGTGGGGCTTCAAGGGTTACAGCGTAACCGACTTCACGGGCCTCAATCCCATAGCCGCACCCAAGGAATCTATATTTGCGGGCACAACAGCGTTCTGCGGATTCGGTTCCAGCACCTCTTACTGGACCGAAACTGCGCTCAGCGGAGACGCTGACCTTCTCAAGGCAATGCAGAACAGCATGCACTATGCGCTGTATGCACTCTCCAGAAGCTATGCAATGGACCTTGTAAACACTCATACAGTATCCCTTATGACCTGGTGGAGAGCAATGTACATCTCGCTCATCACCATAAGCTCGGTACTCACCGCGGCGTCTGCGGCAGCGTATGTGGTGCTCAGCATAAGAGATAAAAAATCTGTAAAGGAGGCGTAAAAAGACCATGTTGAACTGGATTAAAAAACAGAGCGTGGCTGCGTGGATAATTTTAGGCGCGGCAATACTCACCGTAGTTGCAATGGCGATATATATCAATAACTCCACAACGGGCGTAATGCAGACGACACCCATGAACGCGCTTCCCATAGTATTTTCGGTAATTTCCATATTGCTGCTTGCGGGAATATTTGCGTCGGAGGGCAAGGTCAGCCACTGGATAGTGACGCTGGCAATGCTGGTTGTGGTGGTGTTCCTTGCGGTCAGCCTCTGCGTGCTCATCGATGCGAGGAAGGACGTAGCGGGCAACCAGTGGTTCATACCCGGTCTTGCCACGGACGACCAGGCGGCCTGCCTCAGCGGAGCCATTACCTGCGCGGTATTCTACGTGCTCTCCATCGTGGCCGTCATAGCTGCTTCCGTAATCGGAAAGTTTGATAAAAAAGCGGCATAAACAATAAAAACAGTCCGCGCTTTTGCGGCAAAGAAGAAGACTTATTACGGAGCGCGAGCCTTTAAGGCCCGCGCTCCTGATAAAGTTCAGATTACTGTATACGCGAAAAAAACGACTGCTTGAGACAATGATATTGACGGGTGCTGGCAATCTGATATAATAATTATGCTGAATTTTTGTACTTTTTGCCAAAGGGTATTGACAATTTACGCGTGCGACAATTATAATATAGTCGATGCGGCGCGGAGGTTTGCGCCGCCATATGAGCGGAGGTAATGAATGCAAAAGATTTCTTTTAACGAAGGCTGGCTGTTCGGCCGTCTCAACGAAGAGTCGCGCAGGGAGGTAACCCTTCCCCACGATGCCATGATAGGGGAAAAACGCACCGCGGAGAGCGCGGGCGGCAAGAACACGGGTTGGTATGAAGGGCACGACTACGTGTATGAAAAGACATTTTCTGTGCCTGATGAATGGAAGGAAAAACATATAGTATTTGAATTCGAGGGCGTGTACCGCAATGCAAAGGTGTACATCAACGGTCAGCTTGCGGGCGGCCGTGCGTACGGCTACTCGAATTTTTATGTCAATGCCGATAAGTTTCTTGAGTTCGGCAAGAACAACGTTATAAGGGTTGAGGCGTTCAACTCCGACCAGCCCAACAGCCGCTGGTATTCGGGCGCGGGCATATACCGTCCCGTATGGCTGTACGTTATGCCCTCGAGCCATATACAGCTCAACGGCATAAAAATCAAAACTCTGGACTATGAACAGCCTAGCGTCCGCATAAGCGTAAATACTTCGGGCGCGGGCGATGTTAAAATAGAGGTGCTTGACGGCGGAAAGGTAATCGCAATGGCAAAACTATCCTCCGCAGGAACGGCTGAGGCAGAACTTTCTCTGCCCACGGCAAGGCTGTGGAGCCCCGAAGACCCTTACCTCTACACCTGCCGCGTAACCTTCGGCGAGGACGTTGCCGAAGAAAAATTCGGCGTCAGGGTAATGGAGTGCACCGCGGAAAAGGGTCTTACCATAAACGGCAAGAGGGTTATTCTGCGCGGCGCCTGCATACATCACGATAACGGCATACTCGGTTCGGTAAACCATCCGTTTGCCGACGAGCGCAAGATAAAGCTTTTAAAGGAGTACGGCTACAACGCCATCCGCTCGGCGCATAACCCCACGTCCAAGGCCACTCTGGAGGCGTGCGACCGTCTCGGCGTCTTGGTGATGGATGAGTACGTGGATATGTGGTACATTCACAAGAACAAGTACGACTTTGCAAGCTATTTTGCCGACGAATGGAAAAAGGACCTCGTCTCAATGGTGGAAAAGGACTACAACCACCCCTGCGTTGTGCTCTATTCCATAGGCAACGAGGTCGCCGAAACGGGTCAGAAGAAGGGCATAGCGCTCGCCGCGGAGATGACAAAGTACCTTCACACTCTGGATGACCGTCCCGTAACGTGCGGCATAAACATATTCTTCAATCTGCTCTATTCGCTTGGCTTCGGCATATACAGCGACAAAAAAGCCGATGCGGAACTTTCCGCCAAGAAAAAGAAGAAGTCCGTGGGCAGTGAATTTTTCAACGACCTTGCGGGCATATTCGGCGCAACCACAATGAAGATAGGCGCAACCCTTCCGGGCTGCAACGCAAAGACAAAGGACGCCTTTGCCGCAATGGATGTTGCGGGCTATAACTACGGCATAATGCGCTACATGCGCGACTTCAAAAAGCACCCGCAGCGCGTGATTTTAGGCAGCGAAACGTTCTGTGCGGACGCGCGCAAGTTCTGGCTCATTGCAAAGGAGCACCCCGCGCTCATAGGCGACTTTGTCTGGGCGGGCATGGACTACCTCGGCGAAGTGGGCGTAGGTTCGTGGGAAAATGCCGACTACGCTCCCGAATTCACGGGCGGCCCCGGCTGGGTCAGCGCAGGCAGCGGCAGGCTTGACCTCAACGGCAGACCGCTTGCAGAGGCGCTCTATACCCGCGTAGCGTTCGACCTCGACCCCATAAGGGTGGGCGTCGTGCGCGCGGACATGGCCTTTGAAAAACATTCGCCCTCGGCCTGGAAGCTCTCCTCCGCGTGGGAAAGCTGGGCGTGGGAAGGCTGCGACGGCAAAAAGACTATGGTTGAAGTGTACACAACCTGTCCCCGCGCGGCGCTGTATATCAACGGCAAAAAGGTCGGCGAAAAGAAAGTCGGCAAAAATGCCCGCGCATACTTCAAAGTCACCTATGCTAGCGGCGAACTTGTGGCCGCAGGCCTCGATAAATCGGGAAGGGAGGTGTGCCGCACCACTTTAAAGAGTCCGTCAAAGGATACAATCCTTGCCGCCATACCCGAAAACGAGCTCATATCGCGCGACCAGCTTTGCTATGTAAAGCTCAGGTATACCGATAAGGACGGAATATGGAAACCTCTTGCCCGCGGCGACATAGGCGTAAAGGTGGAGGGCGGCGAACTGCTCGCTCTCGGCAGCGCCTGCCCCTATAACGAGCAGGGATATCTCGGCGACACAACCGATACCTACTTCGGCGAGGCGCTTGCAATAATCCGTCCTTCAAAGGATGCGGAGAGAATTAAACTCAGCGCGGTCAGCCCCTACGGCAATGCCGAAACCGAAGTTGAGTGCAGATAATTAAAGTGCGGGCGCGCCTCGGCGCGTCCGTACATGTCATGCTGTGAACAATATTTAAACTATACGGAGCCAGGACATGAATGATTTAAGTGTAGTTGTTGATAAGCTCGTAAGTTATGCGCGCAAAAACCTCATGCTCGCGCGCGAGAACGAAATATGCGCACGCAATGCCGTGCTCGATGCGCTCGGCTCGCCCGAATATGCGTATACGGGCGCGGAGTGCAGGGACAGCTCTCCCGAACAGCTTCTGCAGGAATTTACTTCCGTCTGCGAGCGCGAGGGCATTTTCTCCGAGGATGAGGCGGAAGAGTACACCGATAAGGTTATGGGTGCTCTCACCGCGTCGCCCCAGAATATCCGCCGTGCCTTTATGTGGCGCGAAAGGGAGAACTCAAAGTCGGCCACCGACTGGTTCTATACATATTGCGTAAAAAATGATTACGTAAAAAAGAGCAAACTGGATAAAAACCCGCGCTTTGAACAGGGCGGACTTATCATAACCATAAACAAGGCCAAACCCGAATTCCGCGACCCCAAAAAGGCAGTCAGCGGCAACTCGGTCAAGGGCGGCTATCCCAAGTGCGCCATCTGCCGCGAAAACGAGGGCTGCCCCGTGCGCAACAAGCGTACGCTCCGCACGGTCGACCTCACGCTCGATGGCGAAAAGTGGTTCTGGCAGTACTCGCCGTACGGCTATTTCCATCAGCACGGCATTGCGGTAAACTGCGAACATACGCCAATGCACGTGGATAAGAGCACGTTTGTAAAGCTTATGGACTTCGTGGATAAGTTCCCTCACTATTTCATAGGCTGCAACGCTCCTCTGCCCAGGATAGGCGGAAGCGTGCTCGCGCACGACCACTTCCAGGGCGGCGGCGAAATTCTGCCCATGCACAAGGCTGGCGCGTTCAAAGTAATGGGCCGCGCGGACTTCGGCGGCACTGTTGAAATTGTCGACTGGCCAGGCACGGTCATAAGGGTGGTAAGCCGAAACCGTCAGCAGATAGCGGAAATGTGCGAACAAATCCGTTCTGCGTGGGTGGGCTACACCAACACGGTGCTCGGAATAATAGCGGAGGACGAACAGGGCGTACACAATGCCGTAAGTCCCACCGTGGTAAAGACAGCGCGCGGCTACGAAATGAGCCTTATTCTGCGCAGCAACATAACCAGCGCGCAGTATCCCGACGGCGTGTTCCACGCTCATCCCGAATTCCATTCAATCAAAAAGGAATCTATCGGCCTTATTGAGGCGCAGGGATTGTTCATTCTGCCTGGCAGACTGGAAGGTCAGCTTAAAAATCTGGAAGAAATAATTGCCCGCAATGAGCAATTGCCCGCCGAATATGAGCCGTTCAGACTGGTTTTCGAGGAGGCAAAGGCCATATGCGCAAACGAAGGGGTTGACCCCTCGGCCGCAATGAAAAAGGAACTCGGCAGCGTGTGCGCCAGAATACTTGAAAACACCGCCGTATTCAAGGACAAAATGACTACGGTAAAATTTATGCAGAACATGGGGTTTGAACTTATATGATGCGCGAAGAAGATTTTGAATACAAAGTGGCGGCCTCGGGTCGCGTAAACATAATAGGCGAACATATCGACTACTGCGGCGGCAAGGTTATGCCCGCGGCGCTTTCACTCAAAAATACGGTATATGTGCGTCCCAACGGCACGGATACCATAAACATAAGCTGGACAACGTTGCCGGATACGGTCAGCCTCAACATCTCCGAACTGGAAAATTACCGCCATTTAAAATACGGCAACTACCAGGCGGGCAGCGCGTTGCTGTGGCAGAAGGCGGGTCATAAACTTGTCGGCTGCGATATGTTGCAGGACTGCAAAGTGCCCTTCGGCAGCGGTCTTTCTTCCTCCGCGGCGATAGAGGTATCCACAATCGCGGCGCTCGCCACCGTTGCGGGCGAAAAGTTCGACAACGTGGAAGTTGCGCTGTGCGCGCAGAGTGCGGAGCGCGAATATGCGGGCGTCAACTGCGGCATTATGGACCAGTACGCCTCCGCGTGCGGCAAAAAGGGAATGGCAATGCTGCTTGACTGCAAGACGCTGGAATGCGATTATCTCCCGCTGGAGCTGGGCGCGTATTCGCTTGTCATAACTGACTGCTGCAAGCCGCACAGCCTTGCGGACAGCAAGTATAACGAACGCCGCAGCGAAACGGAGGAGGCGCTTAAAATTTTGCAGAAGAGGCTGGATATAACCTGCCTTGCGGACATAACTCCCGTACAGTTTTCGCAGTGCGCGCATATGTTGCCGCGCGTTCTGCGCATGCGTGCGGAGCACGTTGTAAACGAATGTCAGCGCGTGCGTACGGCCGCTCAGGCTATGCGTGCAGGCAATATAGAGCTTTTGGGCAGACTGATTAACCAGTCGCACGCTTCGCTTAAAAACCTGTATCAGACAACGGGTTTTGAACCCGATGTGCTCGTGGAGGCGGCGCAGAACTATCCCGAATGCATAGGCTCGCGCCTTACGGGCGGCGGTTTCGGTGGATGCACCATTTCTCTTGTAAAGACGGAGTGCGTACCCGAATTCAAGGACTATCTGTTAAAGGCGTATGCCCGCCGCACAAGCTACAACGCCGTGTGCTACGATGCGGAAATTTCAGACGGCATAACGGTGGAGAAGTTGAAATGAACCGCAAGCCACAGATTTTCCGTCTTGAAAGTGAGGGCATATCGGCAGAAATTTCCGATTTCGGCGCGGCCGTAACAAGGTTGCGCGTGGGTGAGGGAACGCTGCGCGATGTTGCGCTCGGTTTCGACGATGTCAATGAATATATTGAAAGCGGCTCCTATTGCGGAGCAACCATAGGCCGCGTTGCCAACAGAATAGGCGGCGCACGTTTCAGCCTCGGCGGAAGGGAATATAAGCTTCCCGCAAACGATGGCGACAACTGCAATCACGGCGGCACGGAGGGCTTTGACAGAAAGTTCTTTACTGCCGATTGCCGCGGGGATATCATTGAATTAACCTATAAAAGCGCCGATGGGGAAATGGGTTTTCCCGGCAATCTGATGCTCACCGTGCGCTATAAAATTTCTCCCCGCAGACTGGATATAACCTATACGGCCGTGTGCGACAAGGATACTCTCTGGGCGCCTACCTGCCATCTGTATTTCAATCTCGATGGCGCAGAAAAAGGCAATTGCCTCGGCAATATGCTCAAAATAAATGCGCAGAAGTATACTCCCTTAAAGCAGGGAATGATTCCTTCTGGTGAAATTCTGCCCGTTGCCGGCACGCCGTTCGATTTTACTTCCTTCCACGCTCTCGGCGAAAGGATAGGCGAAAAGTGCGCTCAGCTTGAACTTGCGGGCGGCTACGACCACAATTTCTGTTTAAGCGGCGAACATGCCGCCACGGCATACGGTACTGAAAGCGGAATCAAGCTTGACCTTTATACCGATTTGCCCGGAATGCAGGTATATACGGGCAATTTTCTGCGCGGCAATTCAAGGTTCGGCGCGCTCGCTCCAAGGTCAGGTTTCGCACTTGAACCGCAGTTCTTCCCAAATGCCGTAAACACAAAGAATTTTGTTGTGCCCGTGCTTAAAGCGGGCGAACAAAAATCGCATTACATCAGCTATATATTCGGGTCAATTTAAAATTATGAACTATCTGGTTACGGGCGGCGCGGGCTTTATAGGCAGCAATTTCATAGACTATATGCTCGCACAGCACCCGCATTGCCGCATAGTCTGTCTTGATAAACTCACGTATGCCGCGGATATGTCCAATCTGGCAAACGCTCTGCATTCTCCGCGGTTTACTTTTGTAAAAGGCGATATCTGCGCCGAACGCGCGCTTGACAAACTCTTTGAACGCGAAAAGTTTGACGCGGTCATAAACTTTGCCGCCGAAACGCACGTGGACCGCTCAATAAAGCGCCCGTCCGTGTTTTTAAAGAGCAACGTTCTAGGCGTGCAGGCGCTTGCCGACTGTTGCGTAAAGTACGGCGTTCGCCTTCACCATATTTCCACGGACGAGGTGTACGGCGACCTTCCGCTCGGTTCTTCCGTCTTGCTGAATGAAGAGAGCGCGCTCCGCCCTTCCAGTCCGTATGCAGCGTCAAAGGCGGCGGCAGACCTGTTGATTGCGGCATATTGCCGCACGTACGGGCTGAAAGCCACAATCTCGCGCTGTTGCAACAACTACGGACCCAACCAGTACGCCGAAAAACTCATCCCGCTTGCAATCTCGCATATACAAAGCGGCAGACCAGTTCCGCTTTATGGCAACGGGCTCAACGTTCGCGACTGGCTGTATGTTGAAGACCATTGCCGCGCCGTAGATATAATATTGCAGAGAGGAGAGTGCGGGCAGGTGTATAACGTTGCCGCCCATTGCGAGCTGGATAACCTCACCCTGGTAAAAAAACTGCTTGCCGCAATCGGTGCGGAGGATAATCTTATAAAATTTGTGCCCGACAGAAAGGGTCACGACCTTCGCTACGGCATTGACGATGCAAAATTGCGCGCGCTTGGCTGGCAGATAAGTGTCGCATTTGAAGAGGGGTTAAAGCGCACAATAGCGCACTATACAAAATAAAATTTCCGTCCGCCGTGCTTTAAGCGGACGGTTTTTTATATGCCCGCTTGACTGGAAAAACTTTTTGCGCTATATTATTAAAGTAATAAAATAAAAAATTTTATAATTGATACGGCAATATGCCGCAACTATTTGTTATGAAGTATTCAGAAATAAACGGGGTCAATAAAAAAGTATCAAAAATTTTCTGCGGCACGGCGTGCGCTCCCTACAATAAGGGAGGCAACTGCAATTCACTGCTCAACGATGTGCTTGCACTCGGCGTGAACGCCTTCGATACCGCCAGAGTGTACGGCGGCGCTGAAAATGCGCTTGGCAGGTGGATAGCGGAGTGCGGCGTGCGCGATAAAATTGTGCTGCTTTCCAAGTGTTGCCATCCCAATATTTTTGGAATGAAGAGGGTGAACGTGCGCGCAATGCGCGCCGACTTGAAAAAGTCGCTCTCTCTTCTAAACACAGATTATATCGATATATATCTTCTCCACCGCGACGATGTTACTGTTCCCGTAGGCCCGATAGTGGAGGAGCTCAACGCCCTTCACGCCGAGGGAAAAATTGGCGCGTTCGGCGCGTCCAACTGGTCGCACGAGCGCATTGCGCAGGCAAACGAATATGCCGCGGCGCACTCGCTCATTCCGTTTGCCGTGACAAGTCCCAATTTCAGCGCGGCCGAACAGCTGTGCGATGTGTGGGGCGGCGGAGTAAGCATTTCAGGCCGCGAAGGCCTTGAAGCAAGGCGTTGGTATGCAGACAGCGGCATGGCGGTTGTGGCTTATTCCTCGCTTGCCCGCGGACTGTTTTCTGGCAGGGTAGTCAGCGGCGACCCCGCTTCTTGTGAGGTTCTCGATAAGTTTGCCAGAAGGGGGTATTTTTCCGAAGGCAATATAAAAGCGCTCTCCCGCATAGAAAAGGTTGCCGCCGAAAGGGGAGCAACGGTAGCGCAGATTGCGCTTGCCTATGTGCTTTGCTGTCCGTTCAACGGCTTTGCCGTGGTAAGCTGTTCGCGCGCCTCGCGCATGCGCGAAAACGCTGCCGCGGCAGGAATTGAACTCAGCGCGGAGGAAGTTGCCTTTATAGAGGGCGTCTGAAATTATTTTGTGGCAGCTTTTGCCGTTTATCAGCGTACACGGAGAAAAAATCATGACTTTAAGGGATAAGGTAGTAATAGTTACGGGCGCAACGTCGGGCATAGGTCTTGCCACGGCGCGCCTTATGAGCGCGAAAGGCGCAAAGGTGGTCTGCGTTGCCCGTCACGCCTCTCAGGAATTTTATTCGGTCTGCGCCGACGTCACGGACAGAGCGCAGGTCTTTGCCGCGGTGGAAAAAATAATCGGTGAGTTCGGAAAAATTGACGTGCTTGTAAATAACGCGGGTTTCGGCATTTCGGGTTCTGTGGAGGACACAGCCGAAGAGGACGCCCGCAGAATATTCGACGTCAACTTTTACGGAATGCTCAACTTCATTCAGGCGGTAGTTCCGCATATGCGCAGCGGCGGTGGCGGAAAAATCATAAATATGAGTTCGGTTGCGGGCGAGCTGTCCATACCTTTCCAGGCCTTCTACTCTGCAACCAAGTCGGCAATAATTTCGCTCAGCGAGGCGCTCAGGAATGAGGTTGCGCCCTTCAACATAAAGGTTTGCTGCGTACTTCCCGGGGATGTGAGAACGGGCTTTACCTCCGCGCGGAAGAAGAATGCATACGATAATCCCGCCTACGGCGACCGCATAACAAAATCGGTTGCGGCAATGGAGCGCGACGAGCGCGGCGGTATGTCGCCCGAAGTGATTGCAAAGGTTGTCGTGCGCTGCGCGTCGGTAAAAAATCCGCCCGTAGCGGTATCGGGCGGCGCAAAATACGCGCTGTTTATGTTTCTTGCACGCCTTCTGCCGCGAAGGTTTGTGAACTTTATTCTCGGCAGAATGTACGACTGAATGAAATCGATGCGCGCCGCGGTTTTGTCTGCGGCGCGTTTTTCTTTGGAATATTTTTATGACGCGGCGGCGGTTGACAAATTTTTTGCCTTTCCGTATAATAAAAAAGCGGGGCAAATATATTTAATATATAATTTATGTTTATAATTTAAAGGGATAAGAAAAATATGAGGATATGTATTTTCGGCGCGTCCAGCGCGCATATTGACAGGTTTTATATAGAAAAAGTTGAACAGCTTGCCGAAAAAATGGCAAAGAGAGGTCACTCGCTTGTGTTCGGCGCGGGAGCAACTGGCGTTATGGGCGCGGCGGCGCGCGGTACAAAGCGCGGCGGCGGATATATTCACGGCGTGATTCCCGAATTTTTCCGCGAAGAGGGCGTTGAAAAAATTTATACCGAGTGTGACAAACTCACCTATACATCCACCATGGCGGAAAGAAAGTCGCGTATGGAGGACGAGGCGGAGGCCTTTATAATTGCTCCGGGCGGCATAGGCACGCTGGAAGAGTTTTACGAGGTGCTCACTTTAAAGCAGCTTGGCAGACACTCCAAGGCAATGGCGATATATAACCTGAACGGCTACTTTGACAGCCTGGAAAAATTTATGGAGGAGATGTCATCCAAGCATTTCATGGCGGAGGCCTGCCACGGTATGTATAAATATTTCTCCGATGACGAGGAGCTGCTCGACTATATAGAAAATTATCGTCCCGAACGCACCCCCTGGCAGGTGCTTAAAACGGTCTGAGAGAGGCTTTTGTGATTTCCGTAATATTTGTATGTCTCGGCAATATCTGTCGTTCGCCCATGGCCGAGCTGATTTTCAGAAAGCTTGCGGAGGACAGGGGGCTTGCGCTCTCTTTCGATATAACCTCCCGCGGAACCTCTGACGAAGAGGAGGGCAACCCCGTGTACTATCCCGCCGCGCGCGTTCTGCGCGACCACGGCATTTTCGGCACTCACAGGGCGACGCAGCTCACTAAAAAAGAGGTGGTAAACGCGGACTACGTGCTTGTAATGGATTCGGGGAATTTATACGATGTATTAAACCTTACGGGCGGACAGTTCAGCGATAAAATATTCAAACTGTGTTCCTTTACCTCTCGTCCCCGCGATGTGGCCGACCCGTGGTACACTCGCGATTTTGAAAAAGCCTACGCGGATATTTATGATGGGTGCGAAGCTTTTCTGAATTACATCGTGCATAAACACGGCGATATGCTGGGGTACGATTCGCGCCACTGACGCAAATTTCCGACAAAAAAAGTCTGCATTTTTATTGCTCTGATAAGGCGGCTGTCTGTCTTTAAGCCGTGCATAATAATTAAATAAATGCGGTATATTATGGGGTGTATAATAAAAATGCAAGCAGATATTAAAATTTTTTATAACTATTGACTTACCTGCCTTGCGGTTGTATAATGTATATGAGCTGGTAAAATTAACCGGTGTAAAAAGGGCGCGCATTTTTGCGCGGCATGCAAGGAGGACATGATTAAAGATGTCAAGGAAAAGTAAAAGCGGCAGTAAAGCAGGCTTTATTGCCATCCTTATTATTCTGGTATTGCTGGTAGTGGCAATAGTTGGCGTATGCATCGACTGGATAGGCGCCAAGACTTATGTGGACAGCGTTATCGGCGGAGGTGAAAGCGAAACCGTTTACTATAAACTGGAAAAGCTTTTTGAAACCTTCAAAGATTCCGAAACGGAAACCGCAGGTCTCTTCAGAACTATGGCGGCGTTCGCCATACTCACCGTAATACTTGCGGCGGCCACCACAGTGCTTTCGGGCATATGCAAGGTGCTCGGCTGGAAGCTGTTCAAGTTCATACTTGTAGTTGTTTCCATTGTCTGCGTAATCTGCGGCGTGGTAAGCAT
This sequence comes from Candidatus Coproplasma excrementavium, assembly GCA_018715195.1. Taxonomy (GTDB): domain Bacteria; phylum Bacillota; class Clostridia; order Christensenellales; family Borkfalkiaceae; genus Coproplasma; species Coproplasma excrementavium. Next base: position 21,766 of record DVMA01000047.1, read on the forward strand.
TATAACAACGTTTGCTTTCTGCGATAAGTTCACCGTAGGCGGCGGCTTTGGCGGCATTGTTGAGGCAGGCACAAAGGCTTCGCCCTACATCGGCGCTTGGCTCACCGCGATAGGCGGCGCTCTTGCCGGCATTGTTGGCATATTCGCCGCAATCAAAAGCTGAATAATATCTCCGTCTTGAATCCCCCGCGCCGCGTGTCTTAAAAAGCACGCGGCGCGGGTATTTTTATGCCCTATTGCATATCTTTCCGTAATAAATCAGTGCTGACGCCTTTTTCAGTTGTTGTCTTGTCTGTCACAATATTGTTTCTGCCTATAAAGCAGTGCGCGCGTAAAGCGTTCCTGTTCTGTTCAGTTAAAAAATAAATTTTATTATTTTTCTGCAAAACGGTTGACTTTTACAAAACAAGATATTATCATATGATTAAACATTCATATGAAAGGAGCAAGGAAACATGAAAGATTCCTGCGAAACGCCCGAAGTACACGAGGGCGTGATAAAGGCGGCGCTTTCGGCAATGCCTTCCGATGATGAAATTTCTGTAATGGCGGCGCGGTTCAAGGCGATAAGCGAACCTTCCCGTCTTAAAATACTGCTTGCGCTCTCCGCGGGCGAACTGTGCGTGGAGCACATTTCAAAGGCGGTGGGAGGCGGTCAGAGCGCCGTATCTCACCAGCTTAAAACACTTAAAGACAACAGAATAATAAAGAGCCGCCGCTCTGGTAAGAATATTCTCTATTCTGTGGACGATGACCATATAATGGCCATGATACGTGCGGCAAAGGAGCATCTGCACCATGAATAAGGTAATTTTGCTTGAAGGGTTAGACTGTGCCTCCTGCGCCTCCGAATTGGAGGAAATTCTCTCCGCGGTAAAGGGCGTCAGCGATGTGTCTGTCGATTTTATCGGCCAGAAAGTGCGGCTTGACTGCGCAGACGAGAACGTGCTTGCCGAAGTCATAAAGCGTTGCAACGACTTTGAAGATGTAAAGGTGGTTGGCACTCAGCAGGGCAGAAATTCTTCGGAAAATTCAGCTCACGAGTCTTGCTGTAAGGAACATGCGCGCCGTGAAGGCAGTTCGTGCGGTTGCGGTCATGCTCACGCGGCCTGCGGCAACGGGCATAAACATGGTTCGGCCTGTTGTTCAACGCAGGGCGCGGCCGCGGAAAAAGGCAATGCGGGTACGCTCATAAAGCGTGAAATTCAGCTTGAAAATATAGATTGTGCCTCCTGCGCCTCCGAACTGGAGGAGCTGGTTGCGGGCATAGACGGCGTTGAAAATGCCGCAGTCGACTTCATAGCGCAGAAAGTGCGTTTCGAGTGTGCCGATGACGCCACCGTGGAAGAGGTAAAAAAGTGCTGCGCGGGCTTTGAAGAGGTGCGCGTAGTCGAACCCGCCGAAACTTCGGAAGGAAACGAGCGCAAAATCAAGATAAAGGGTCTGTGCTGCGCCAACTGCGGCAGGGAGCTGGAGGAAATTCTCAATAAAATTGATGGGGTTTCTGCAGTGGTGGACTTTGTGAACAGCACGATAAAATTGAAGTGCGCAAGTGACGCCGCATATGAGCAGAGCATATATCAGATAACCCACTTTGAGGACGTAAAGATAGACGACGAAAAGAAACCCGCGGCAAAGAGCCTTGCAAGACAGCACATGCGCGAAATTATACAGATAGTAGTTTCCGCGGTGTTCTTCGTGCCCGCGCTTATTCTCAATCTTGTGGGCGGCAAGACGGGCGTAATCGTATCCTATCCGCTGTTTGCCGTATCTTATCTTTCGGTCGGCTGGGAAGTGCTTGTAAATACCGTAAAAAACATCTCCAAGGGCCGCATATTCGACGAAAACTTTTTGATGACGATAGCCTCGCTAGCGGCCATAGTGCTCGGCATATTCTCCGGCGACGGCATTTACGAGGGCGTTGCGGTAATGCTCTTGTATCAGCTCGGCGAACTGTTGCAGTCCATTGCCGTAGGCTCTTCGCGTAACTCCATAGCAAAGCTTATGGACCTCAAAAGCGATACGGCGACAGTGCTCCGTGGCGGTCAGCAGGTTGTAATCAAGCCCGAGGAACTGGAAGTCGGCGACATTATGCTCATAAAGGCGGGCGAAAAGGTGCCCGCGGACGGCGTCATAGTAAAGGGCGAAAGCTCGCTCGATATGCGTTCGCTCAACGGCGAATCTCTGCCCGCAGACGTAAAGGAAGGGCAGGAGATTCTGTCGGGTGCGATAAACATCTCCAAGGTACTCGAAGTAAAGGTAATAAGAAAGTATTCCGATTCGGCCGTGGCAAAGATACTCGACCTCGTGGAAAATTCCACGGCTAAAAAGGCCGCGCCCGAAAAGTTCATAACCAAATTCGCGAAGTACTATACCCCCGCGGTATGCGCAGCCGCTCTCATTGTGGCGGCCGTAGTTCCCACCATAATATGTGCGGTGAACGGTCTGTTTGCCTGGGCAACTTATTCAACGTGGATATCCAAGGCGCTGTCCTTCCTCGTAATATCCTGCCCCTGCGCGCTCGTCATCTCCGTGCCTCTGTCCTATTTCGGCGGCATAGGCAGGTGCGCAAAGTTCGGCATACTGGCCAAGGGTTCAACCTGTCTGGACGAACTCGCGCTTGCAACGGTGGCGGCGTTCGATAAGACGGGCACAATTACTGAAGGTTCGTTCAAGATTATAAAGTCCTCCTCCGAAGAGGCCGTGCAGATTGCCGCGGCGGCGGAAAAGTATTCTTCCCACCCTATAGCGGTGGCGTTCTCCTCGGTAACTTCAAAGTATTCTGCCGAAAATGCGGAGGAAGTTGCGGGCCGCGGCGTAAAGTGCACCATAGGCGGCAAGACGGCTCTCTGCGGCAACGCTGTAATGATGAAGGAAAACGGCGTGGAAATCGAGCAGACTGACAGCATCTACACCGTCATATATGTCGCGCTGGACGGCAGGTTTGTCGGCAGCATAGAGATAGGCGACGGCATAAAGCCTGATGCAAAGGCGGCAATAGCTGTACTCAAGGCGCAGGGCGTCACGTACTGCACAATGCTCACCGGCGACAACCCCGCAAGGGCTGCGGCTGTTGCAAAGGAAGTGGGTCTGGACGGCTACGAGGCCGGTCTGCTGCCCGACGGAAAGCTGGAAAAGGCCGAACAGCTTAAACAGCGCGGCAAGCTCATATATGTCGGCGACGGCATAAACGATGCGCCCGTAATGGCAGCCGCGGACTGCGCCGTGTCGATGGGTAAAGTAGGTTCGGATGCGGCAATTGAGGCCAGCGACGTCGTGCTTGTAACCGACAATCTCGAACTTCTGCCCAAGGGCAAAAAGATTGCAAGGGCCACGCGTTCGATAGTGTTCCAGAACATAATAGGCTCTCTGCTCGTAAAGCTTGCGGTGATGGTGCTCGGCATAGCAATTCCCTCATTCCCGCTTATTCTTGCGGTTGTGGCGGATGTGGGCGTAATGCTTGTTGCCGTGCTCAACGCAATGCGCACAAAACTTGTAGGCTGACAAAACTTAAAAAAGTCCCGACCTCTTTTCGTCGGGACTTTTTTTATAAACGGCAGAATGCGCGGCATAACATACGGCGTTTTATGCGCTTCTGCACCCCTGCGTATGCGCAAACTGCGGCCCGGTACGACATAAAATATCGCCTGAAGACGGTATATTGCCGCGTACGCGCGGGAAAATTTTCCTTATTAACAAAATATTTCAATTTTTGCAAGAAAACGATTGTACATATCGCCCCGAATGTAGTAAAATATAAAGCGGATTATAATGTTACGTCTATATCCGGAATTTCCAATCGGATACCGGTTTTAAGGAGTTTAAATGGGACTTATCAGCTATATTCTCGGCTCCGACAGCAGACAGGCTGTCAAAAAGCTCAACAAGCTTGCGCTTAAAGTAGAGGAGCTCGAACCCAAGTACCAGAGCATGACGGATGAGCAGCTCAAAGACCAGACCCGCGTTTTAAAGGAAAGACTTTCCAAGGGCGAAACGCTTGACGACATAATGTTCGATGCGTTTGCCGCACTCAGGGAGGCCAGCTGGCGCGTTCTCAAAATGAAGCATTTCCACGTTCAGATAATGGGCGGCATCTGCCTGCACCAGGGACGTATTGCAGAAATGCGCACAGGTGAAGGCAAAACGCTTGTATCTACGTTGCCTGCATACCTCAACGCGCTCACGGACAAGGGCGTTCACATAGTAACCGTCAACGATTACCTCGCCAAGCGTGACGCCGAGTGGATGGGCAAAGTTCACAAGTTCATGGGTCTTACCGTGGGCGTCGTAGTGCCCGGCATGGACGACAACCAGAAGAAACAGGCATACGCCTGCGACATCGTGTACGGCACCAACAACGAACTCGGTTTCGACTACCTGCGCGATAACTTAAAGACTTCTATCTCCGCAATGGTCCAGCGCGAGCTCAACTTCTGCATAATCGACGAAGTTGACTCCATTTTAATAGATGAAGCGCGTACCCCTCTCATAATTTCAGGCCGCGGCGGCGAAAGCTCCAAGCTGTACGAAGATGTGGACAGGTTTGTCCGCACGCTCAACGGCGGTTTCGACGACGATAAAAAGGACGCTGAAAAGAAGGCTCCTTCCAAAAAGAAGAAGGACCTTTCCAAGGAGGAGCAGGAGGCCAACGACCGTCTTGCCGCCATCCTTGAAGAGATGGAAAACTGGGACTATATAATCGACCGCAAGGAAAAGTCGGTAACCATAACCGAAAAGGGCGCGGAGAAGGCTGAAAGATTCTTCGGCATAGCAAACCTTGCCGACATAGAGAACGCCGACCTCAACCACCACATACAGCAGGCGCTCAAGGCGCACGAACTGTTCAAGCGCGACGAGGACTATATCGTATCCCCCGAGGGCGAAATTCTCATCGTCGATGAATTCACCGGCCGTCTTATGAACGGCAGGCGCTATTCGGACGGTCTGCACCAGGCGATAGAGGCTAAGGAACATGTAAAGGTGCGCAACGAGAACAAGACTCACGCAACCGTAACCTTCCAGAACTACTTCCGTCTTTACAATAAACTTTCGGGCATGACCGGTACGGCAAAGACCGAAGAGGCCGAATTCCGTACCATATACTCCCTGGACGTAGTTGAAATACCCACCAACAAGCCCGTTCAGCGTAAGGATTACGCGGACATGATCTACTCCACGGTGGAAGGCAAAAAGCGCGCCATAGTCAATGAAATTGTAGAGCGCCACGCAAAGGGACAGCCCATTCTTATAGGTACCGTAACGGTAGACAAGTCGGAGGAAATTTCCAGACTGCTCCGCCGCAACGGCGTAAAGCACAATATCCTCAACGCAAAGAACCACGAGCGCGAGGCTGAAATAGTTGCCCAGGCGGGCAGGTTCGGCGCCGTAACAATCGCCACCAACATGGCGGGCCGTGGTACCGATATACTGCTCGGCGGTAACGCCGAATACCTTGCCAAAAAGCGCATGAGGGAAGAGGGCTACGAGCACGACATGATAGAAGTGGCCATCTCCTATGCCGACAGGCAGTTCACCGAAGAGGAGCAGAAGGCGCGTGACCGCTATGCCGAACTGTACGCAAAGTTCAAGGCGGAGACCGATGCCGAAAAAGTAAAGGTTATAGAGGCGGGCGGCCTCTGCATAATCGGTACGGAAAGGCACGAAAGCCGCCGTATAGATAACCAGCTCCGCGGCCGTGCGGGACGTCAGGGCGACCCCGGCGTATCCATATTCTATATCTCGCTGGAAGACGACCTTGCTAAGCGTTTCGGCGGCGAAAGGATAAAGGCAATTTACAACGCATTCAAACTTGATGAGGACCAGTGCCTCCAGTCCAGGATGCTCTCCCGTAGCATAGAGAACGCGCAGAAGGCAATCGAAGGCAGGAACTTCGCCATCCGTAAGCGCACGCTGCAGTACGACGAAGTAATGAACGAACAGCGCAAAACCATCTATGGCGAGCGTCTGAAAGTGCTCAAGGGCGAGGACGTACACGAGCAGATGCTCAAGTACATTCCCGACTATATAGAAAAGGTTGTTGCGGAGACGGTAAATACCGACGCAATGCCTGAAAAGTGGGATGAAGAGGCGCTCAACGAGGCGCTTAAAACAAAGGTATATCCCGACGAATGCACCTTTGAAATCACCCGCGAAATGCTCGAACGCTGGGACTACCAGAAGGCCATCAAGCGCATATCCAAGGAAGTTATCGAAGCTTACGAGCAGAAGATTGTCAACATCAAAAACGAAACACACGGTCAGGTCGACTATCACCAGATAGAGCGCAACGAACTGCTCCGCAGCGTTGACCGCAACTGGATTGACCACATCGACGCAATGGACCAGCTGAGGAAAGGCATAGGCCTCCGCGGCTACGCCCAGCAGGACCCCGTAATCGCCTACAAGCAGGAAGGCTACGAAATGTTTACAGAAATGATAGACCGCGTTCAGACGACTACCATTTCAAGACTTCTCAAGGGCAGAATCGTCCGCGTGCGCCCCGGAATGTTCCCCGGCCGCAGACCCATGCCCATGCCCGCTCCCGCAGCAAAGCAGATACCTTCCGCTCCCGCGCAGCCTGTTGCTCAGCATGAGGAAAAGGCAGAAGAGCCCGCAAAGCAGAAAGCTGACGAAGAGGTCAATGCTCCCGCAGAAACGGCTGCACAGCCTGCTCCTTCGCAGCAGGAAGAGCCCGCCGCTCCCTCGTTTGTCGGCAGCGGACTTGCAACCAAGCCTCAGGAGTTTACTCCCGACCCCACGGGCAAGCTCAATCCCCTTGTAAAGGGTAAAAAGGAGCCCGGCCGCAACGACCCCTGTCCCTGCGGCAGCGGCAAAAAGTATAAGGATTGCTGCTACTGGAAGGACCACAAGTAATTGAAATTATCTCCCCGTATATGCCGTTAGTTTCGGCATATATGCGGGTCAATTCCCATAAAAGGCCGCTTTTGCGGCAATGAATGCAGGGCGCCGAGGCGTTCTGTCACAGAGAGTATTTATGTTCAAAGCAGACGATTACAGATTAAGGCTAAAATCGCTTTCGGAAACGCTTGCCGAAGCAAAATACGCGCTGGATATAGATAACATCGGCGCAAAACTTGAAGAGCTCAAAGCCGAGCAGGAAAAGCCCGAAGTTTGGAACGACCTTGAAAAGTCCAAGCATATCGGCAGAGAAATCTCCGTAATAGAGGGCAAAATGGCCGCCTACAAAAAGGGCGAAAGCGCTTTAAACGACGCGCTCGCCTTTGTCGACCTCATCGAGGAGGCGGACGACGAAACGCTTATACCCGAGCTTGAAAAAATGATAAAGGCCGCCGAGGACGACATAGAGGAAATGCGCATAAAGGCGCTGCTCAAGGGCAAGTATGACGCAAACAACGCCATACTCAGCCTTCACGCGGGCGCAGGCGGCACGGAGGCGTGCGACTGGACGCAGATGCTCTACCGCATGTACCAGCGCTACTGCGAAAAATCGGGCTTTAAGGTTACCGAGCTCGACCGCGAAGACGGCGACGAGGCCGGCATAAAGAGCGTAAGTTTCAAGGTTGAAGGCGAAAACGCATACGGCTTTTTAAAGGCGGAAAAGGGCGTGCACAGACTTGTGCGCATCTCCCCGTTCGACAGCAATAAGCGCCGCCATACTTCCTTTGCCTCGCTTGAAGTTATGCCCGAAGTCGATGACGACAACGAAATTCAGATTCGCGACGAAGATATAAGAATAGACGTGTACCGCTCCTCTGGTGCAGGCGGCCAGAAGGTCAACAAGACAGAAACGGCCATAAGAATTACCCACTTCCCCACGGGCATAGTGGTAACCTGCCAGAACGAGCGCAGCCAGTTGCAGAACAAGGCAATGGCCTTCCAGTATCTGCGTGCCAAACTGCTCGAACGTCAGATTGCAGACCGCGAGGCGGCCGATGCCGAGCTCAAGGGCGAAATCAAAAAGATAGAGTGGGGCAGTCAGATACGTTCCTACGTGTTCTGCCCGTACACACTCGTAAAGGACCATCGCACGGGTTACGAAATGACGGATATCCAGGCGGTGATGGACGGCGACATTCAGGGCTTTATCATAGACTACCTCAAAAAGGCTGGCTGATAAAGTTCTGCAAAGCCAATATGCGCTATGTGCAAGCGGCGGCAAAATAAATCTTTCGGGTTTAATGCCGCCTTTGAAATGCTTGCATTGAGCATAACAGAACAGCAAATTGCCGTGCAATGCGCGGCTGAATAAAGTAAGGAGGGGATATCATGGCGGAAAACGCTAATATTTCTGAAAAGTGTATGTATCTTGCCCGCAAGGTAGTCGGTTTAGGCACGGCCATCAACGGCAGAAGAAACGCGCAGATACTCTTTTCGCAGCTCTGCGAAGCAACAAGCGACCTCGGTGCGGGGCTCAGCGCAATTAACTATCTGCCTGCGCGTTCAATGCGTTCGCAGCAGTCTATTGAAATGGTCAAGTGCGCGCAGAAAGTAATTTTCATGCTCAATCTTGCCCTTCGCGAAGGCGTGTTCCTCAAAAAGCCCACAACCGAAGCGCTCAATCTTGCCATATCGGTAGCCAACGATATAAACGCACTCGTTCAGGCATATGTTACGGGCGCTCCCGCTCCCGCCGTGGGCGAAGTATCTGCCCCGTCCGATTCCGCAGAAGAGGGTGATGAAAAGCCTTCCGACCCCGATGGTTTCAACGCCCCTTACGAAGGCTGAACACCGTTAATCGGGCCATATGTCCGCACCAATTTCAGTAAAAGCTGCAGTCGCAAAGTCTGTGGCAGTGGTTTTGTGCGGCAATTTTAAAACATTCCACAAGAAATAATTAACGTGCGGCGCGCAACCTGCGCCGCACTTCGGTTTATATTATGTACGATAAAAGTAAGTTTACGGTAAAGGCCGAACCCGTAATGCTCGGCATAGAATCCAGTTGCGACGAAACGGCTTGCGCAATTCTTCGCGGCAGAAAAATAATTGCAAACCGCATAATATCCTCCGCGGCGGAGCAGGCAAAGTACGGCGGCGTAGTCCCCGAAATTGCCTCGCGCATGCATACCGAGGCGGTGGACGAGGTGGTGCGCCAGGCGCTTGAAGACGCCAATCTTCAACCCTCCGATATAGACTGTGTGGCCGCAACGTACGGCGCGGGTCTGCTCGGCGCGCTGCTTGTCGGCCTGTCGTTTGCAAAGGCGTTTGCCTTTTCGCTCAACGTTCCGTTCATTGCGGTAAACCATATCCGCGGCCACATTGCCGCCGCCTACCTTGACAAGCCCGACTTAAAGCCGCCTTTTATAACTCTTCTTGCAAGCGGCGGACATACGGCCATACTCTATACCCGCTCGTTCACGCAGTTCAGCGTGCTTGCATCCACTTCGGACGACGCCGCGGGCGAGGCGTTCGATAAGTGCGCCCGCGTGCTTGGACTTCCCTATCCGGGCGGCCCTTCGGTGCAGAAACTTGCGGAAAGCGGCAAACCTTCAGTAAATCTTCCCTCCGCGCTCGTAAAAAATTCAACGCAGCTGCGTTTTTCGTACAGCGGACTCAAGACGGCGGTCATAAATGCCGTCCACAACGCAGAGCAGAGGGGCGAGCAGATAAATTTTGCCGACGTCGCCGCGTCTTTCCAGCGTGCGGCCGTTGACCCTCTTGTCAAAAAGACGGTGGAACTCGCCAAAAAGTACGGCGTAAAAACCGTGACGGCGGGCGGCGGAGTTATCGCCAACGGCTATCTTCGCCAGAGCCTTACCGAGGCCTGTCAGAAGGCGGGACTGGAACTTGTCCTTCCCGCAAAAAAATACTGCACTGATAATGCCGCAATGATTGCCTCGGAGGGACTCAACCAGTACATGGCGGGCAACTTTTCCGACCTGGACGTAAACGCCGCGGCTGCCATTCCCCTCCAGCAGGACTGAATAAAAACTCGTTTCGCCGCAAGCCTGAGCGGATAGTGCGCAAACTCTGCAACCTTTTCATAAGCAGATTTTTGCGGCGGTTCAGTTTCGGCGGCGTAAAGCTGCATAAATTTAAAATCCTTCAAAACGCTTTACAAATTTTGCGGCGTTTTGTATAATAATATCGTAAAATTTAATCTAAAGGCTATCACGGAGGACAACCGCCTTTACGTCAACCCTTAAAGAGAGCTTTCGGCAGGTGTAAGAAAGCAGGCGCGCGCAAAGGATATCACCTCCCAGCTTACCTTCCCAACCGCATGCGCGCAGTAAGAGGGTACGGTTTCATAACCCGTCACAAGTTATGGCAAATTTCAGTTTGTTTTGGTGGTTTAAAAGCACGCGTTTTCGGTGTCCGAAATAGACGTGCTTTTTATTTTTATTTTGCTGACCTTAAGAGCCGCAAAATTGCCGCCGCAAGGAGTATTTTATGTATAAAAAGGTGGACACAACCTTAAATTTCCCCGCAAGGGAGCAGGAAGTAATCGACTTCTGGAATAAGGAAAACATATTCGAAAAGTCGGTGGAAAAGAATGAGGGCGCAGAGGAATTTTCCTTCTACGACGGCCCCCCTACGGCCAACGGCAAGCCTCACATCGGCCATATTTTGACGCGCGTAATGAAGGATATAATTCCCCGCTACCAGACCATGAAGGGCAAGCACGTTCTGCGCAAGGCCGGCTGGGATACGCATGGTCTGCCCGTCGAGTTGGAAGTTGAAAAGATGCTCGGCATGGACGGCAAGCAGGACATTGAAAAATACGGCATAGAGCCCTTCATAAAGCAGTGCAAGCAGTCTGTCTGGAAGTACAAGAGCGAGTGGGAGAGAATGTCCGAACGCGTAGGCTACTGGGCGGATATGAAGCACCCCTATGTCACTTACGACGATAACTATATCGAGTCGGAGTGGTGGGCGCTTAAAACCATGCACGAAAAGGGTCTGCTCTACAAGGGTCATAAAATCGTGCCCTATTGCCCCCGTTGCGGCACGGCGCTCTCCTCGCACGAGGTGGCGCAAGGCTACAAGCTTGTAAAGGAAAATTCCGTAGTCGTACGCTTCAGGGTAAAGGGTGAAGAGGGCCGCTACATTCTCGCGTGGACGACCACGCCCTGGACTCTTCCCTCCAACGTAGCGCTCTGCATGAACCCCGCAGAGCCCTATGTCGAAATAGAGAGCGACGGCACGAGATATATTCTTGCAAAGGCGCTTGTCGGCAACTTCTTTGAAGATTATAAGGTAATAGCCGAAAAGAGCGGCAAGGAATGGGAGGGTCTTGAATACGAGCCCCTCTTCAATGAGACCACCGCGGAGATTGCGCGCATTTCTCCCGCAAATATGCCTGCAAAAGCGCACTACGTTGTATGCGACACCTATGTAACAATGGGCGACGGCACGGGCGTGGTTCATATAGCTCCCGCATTCGGCGAGGACGACTATAAAGTAGGCAAAAAATATCATCTGCCCGTAGTTCAGCTTGTAAACGAGCGCGGCTGCTTTGACGAACGTTTCCCCGAAGTTGCGGGCGTGTTCGCAAAGAAGGCGGATAAGACCATAATAGAAATGCTTGAAAAGCAGGGCAGTCTGTTCAGGGTAGTACCCTTTGAACACGATTATCCCCACTGCTGGCGCTGCGATACGCCCCTTTTGTACTACGCGCGCTCCAGCTGGTTTATCGAGGTTACAAAGGTAAAGGAGGCCATAAAGGCATCCAACCGCTCGGTAAACTGGATGCCCGAGACCATAAAGGAAGGCCGTATGGGCAACTTCCTTGAAAACGTAATTGACTGGGGTCTTTCGCGCGACAGATACTGGGGTACTCCCCTGCCCGTATGGGTATGCCCCGACTGCGGCGAGATAGAGGTTATCGGTTCCAAAAAGGAGCTCAAGGAAAAGTGCGGCATACCTGCCGACCAGGATATAGAGCTGCACAGACCTTACCTTGACAACCTCACCTGCACCTGCCCCAAGTGCGGCGGCAAGATGAAGCGCACTCCCGAAGTTATCGACTGCTGGTTCGACTCCGGTTCAATGCCTTTCGCGCAGTATCACTACCCGTTTGAAAATGCCGACCTGTTCAAGGAGACCTTCCCCGCCGACTTCATTTCCGAGGCGGTGGACCAGACCCGCGGCTGGTTCTATACCCTGCTGGTTGTAAACACCATACTCTTCGGCACGGCACCCTTCAAAAACTGCATAGTTCTGGGCCACGTAAACGACAAAAACGGCATAAAGATGTCCAAGCACAAGGGCAACGTGGTTGACCCCTGGTCGGTGCTCGATAAGCAGGGCGCAGACGCCGTTCGCTGGTATTTCTACACCTCGTCAGCACCCTGGCTGCCCTCCAGATTCTATGAGGACGCCGTATCCGAAGCTCAGCGCAAATACCTCGGCACGCTGTGGAATACGTACGCATTCTTTACGCTGTATGCCGAAATAGATAAATATAACCCCGCCGAATATTCGCTCAAAGAGTGCAAGCTTTCGCTCATGGACAAGTGGATACTTTCCAAGCTCAACAGCCTTGTAAAACTGGTGGATGAGCACCTTGCCCGCTATGAAATCACCGAAAGTTCGCGCGCCATTCAGGACTTTGCGGACGTACTCTCCAACTGGTACGTGCGCCGTTGCCGCGAAAGGTACTGGGGCAGCGATATGACGGACGACAAGGCCGCCGCGTACACCACGCTCTACACCGTGCTTGTCACGCTCGCAAAGGTGACCGCGCCCTATACGCCGTTCGTTGCAGAAATGATATACCGCAACCTCGTTCCCGAATTCTTCAAGGACGCACCCGAATCTGTTCACCTTTGCCGCTTCCCCGAGGCGGACGAAAGCCTTATCGATTCCGAGCTTGAAGACGGAATGGAGGGCGTGCTCGATATAGTTGTAAACGGCAGGTCTGCGCGCAATGCGGGCAACCTTAAAAACCGTCAGCCGCTCGCCGAAATGGTGGTCGTATCCGAAAAGCCTCTGCACCTTTCTGAAGAGGAAAAGGCAATCGTGCTTGAAGAACTCAACGTAAAGACCATGAAGCTCGCGGCAGACGCGTCGCTGTATATAAAGCACAGATTAAAGCCCCAGCTCAAGACGCTCGGACCCAAGTACGGCAAACAGCTCGGCGCTATATCCAAGTTCCTTGCAGAATGCAACGCCGAGGAAGTGCTTGCAGGTATCCGCAAGGACGGCGGCTATTCAGTTCCCGGTCTTGACGGCGTAACGCTTGCACTTGAAGATTTGCAGGTGTTCTCCGACAGCGCCAACGGCTATGTTGCACAGTCGGATAAGGGCATAACGGTGGCGCTCTCCACAAAGCTCACCGAAGAACTTATCGATGAGGGCGTGGAGCGCGAAATCGTGTCCAAGATACAGAATATGCGCAAGGAAGCGGGCTTTGAAGTTACCGACAGAATATGCGTATTCTTCAAGGGTGAAGGCCGCGCCGCAAAGGTTATGCACACCGCAAACTTTGCAAAGGACGTGCTTGCCGACTGCGTGACCGAAGGCGATGCTCCCGAGGGTGCTTTTGCAAAAGAGCAGAACATCAACGGCGAAAAGATAGAAATTGCCGTAATCAGAAAGTAAATTTTTTAAAATTGCAGAGGCCGCGGATGGAATACCATCCGCGGCCTTTTCATACTTATAAAGTATGACGGCTTGGGATTTGACGCGCGGAAAGAGCGCAAAAATAACAAAGGTAAATTTAAGCGGAGCGGCGGCCGAAAGGCTGACTGCGCTCGGCTTTGTGCGCGGCGCAAAAGTTTTGTCGGGCGGGCGTTCGCTTATGGACAGCAGCATACTTTTAATGTGCGGCGCGGTAAGGCTTGCCGCGCGCAGGTGCGTTGCCGAGCTTATCGAGGTGGCGCAATGAAGGTAGTGCTTGCGGGCAACCCCAACGCGGGCAAGACGACCCTTTTCAACGCGCTCACGCACAGTCGGCTTAAAACGGGCAACTGGCACGGCGTTACCACGCGGCCATATATCAAGGTGCACCGCGGCATTACCTATGCGGACGTGCCGGGCATGTACTCCTTCAACGGTTATTCAATGGAGGAGGCCTCCGCGGCGGAGGAGATAAAGTCAGCGGACGTGGTTGTAAACGTAGTGGACGGGCTGACGCTGAAAAATTCGCTCTCGCTCACCCGCGCAATTGTAAATATAAACAGCTGTACAATTGTGTACGTAAGCAAACTCGGTGCGCTTAAAAAGAGGGGCGGCAGGCTGGATTGCGCCGCTCTCTCCCGCGCCATAGGCCTGCCCGTAGTTACTGAAATTGCGCAGCTCAAAGCGCTTTTGCGCACCTTTTCATTGCAGAAAAAAAGCGATTGTCCGCAGATAAAAAATTTCAGCCAGAGTGCAATAGATGCGGCATACTATGGGGGTAATCTCAATTTCAGCCGTGCGGAAAAGCTGTTTTACAATAAATATTTTGCGCTCGCATTTTTTATATTTTCAATAATTTTAATGTTCTTTATGGCCTTCTTCCCGGGTATGCCCGGTGACGCGCTCAAAAACGCAACCGAATGGCTGATAACCGTAAAGGCGGGGGAGGCTGTAAAAAGTTTTCTGCCTGCGGGAAAGGTGCAGTCGCTTGTGTGCGACGGCATAATAGGCGGCGCGGGCGGCGTACTATCCTTTGTGCCGCAGCTCGCCGTGCTGTACCTTTTTCTTACTCTTCTGGACGAAAGCGGAATAATGTCCGCGCTGTCGTTTGTCACGGACGGAGTATTTGCAAAGGTACATCTTTCGGGGCGGGCGGCCTTTTCGCTGATATCGGGTTTCGGGTGTACGGCGGCGGCCATTATGACTACGCGCGGCTTTACTTCGCGTACCTCGCAGCTGAGAACTGTGGCCATACTGCCGTTTATTCCCTGCGGCGCAAAGATGCCCGTCTTTCTCACGCTTCTTTCTCCGCTCTTTAAAAATCCATTTCCCGCAATATGCATTCTTTACTTTGCGGGCATAGCGGCCGCGCTGGGTGCCTGCGCTCTGTTCAAAGGCGGCGGGGAGGATATGCTCTCGGAAGTGGCTCCCATATCTCTTCCGCAGCCCGTCGCCGTTTTAAAAAAGTTGTATTTTTACATCAAAGGGTTTATAATTAAGGTAGCAACGGCCGTGCTGCTCTTCTGCATAGTCAGCTGGGTGCTTTCCAACTTTACATTCACTTTTACGCCCTGCGAAGTGGAGGAGAGTATGCTTGCCTCCATAAGCCGCCTTGTACTGCCGCTGTTTGTGCCTATGGGATTTGACGACTGGCGCCTCGCATACGCAATGATATCGGGTTTTGCGGCTAAGGAAAACATCGCCGCCACGATAGGCGTGCTTATGCCCGAGGGAGCGGGACTCTCCCTTGCATCGGGCATTGCCGCAAGCGTGTTTGTGCTTGCCTGCCCTGCGTGCGTATCGGCGTTTGCGGCCTCCTGCCGCGAAATCGGCGTAAAATATACCTTAAAATTTTTCTTTATTCAGCTCGTGGTGGCTTTTTTAAGCGCATATCTCATACATTTACTGTTATCGCTATGAAAAAATTTACCGTAAGTCAGCCTTCCGACCTCAAAACGTTCACAGATGAAACATATCCGCAGGGCAGTTTTGCCTTTGCGGCTCTTCTGCGTGCTCGCGATATAAGGGTGAACGGCGTGCGTACCGATAAAAACGTCCGTCTGTCTGTCGGGGACGAGGTGACTTATTACACCACGCCCGCACAGCAGTCCAAGCCCAGTCATAATGTGGCGTACGAGGATGATAATATTGTAATCTGCGATAAGTTTTCGGGTGTATCCACGGAGGGACTGCTCTCGGAACTGTGCGAAAGCGGAACTTATTTTGCCGTACACCGTCTGGACAGAAATACCGAAGGCCTTATAATATACGCAAAAAATCAGCCCGCAAAGGAGGAGTTGGAGGAGGCGTTCCGCCTTCACCGCATACATAAAACATACCTTGCGCTGTGCAAGAACAACTTTTCCCGTCCCGCGGCAACCTTGCGTGCATACCTCAAAAAGGATGAAAAGTCTGCCACGGTCACAATTTCTCCCGTTATGCGCCGCGGATTTTCAGAAATCATTACCGAGTACAAGGTTCTGGAAAGACGGGGGGATGTGGCTCTCGTTCAGATAGCTCTGCATACAGGCAAGACGCACCAGATACGCGCCCATATGGCATACATCGGCTGTCCGCTTGTGGGGGACGAAAAGTACGGCGATTCTGCGCTCAATAAAAAGTATGGCGCGCGCCGTCAGCGCCTTGTGGCAAAAAAACTCACTTTTGAGCTTGCGGGCGCGCTCTCCTATCTCAACGATAAGACGTTTGAAAGCGCCTTTATGCCGGAAATTTCCCGCTGACAGCCTTTAAATTTGCTTTTTACGCTCAATTTTCGTTTTTATCTGAATACACAAATTAAAATGACTGTACAAAGCAGTACGGCCGAATTTTTTTGGAGGTCAGGCACGCCGCATATAATCACCGCATATAAACGGACGCCCACCCCCGCATATAGTAACAGACACCCGCTATACAAAAAATACCGCGCATTGCAATAAAAAAGCCGTCCGCGATTTAAGCGGACGGTAATTTTATTTGCGTTCATCCATTGGAATATATTCGCAGTCGGGCTTTACGCAGTGGTAGGAAGGCCTTATAATTCTGTTGCCGTTTATAAGTTCTTCCATGCGGTGCGCGCTCCAGCCGCCCACACGCGAAATGGCAAACAGTGGCGTGTACAAATCTGTGGGCAGGTTGAGCATCGAATACACAAATCCCGAATATAGATCCACGTTTGCGCAGACGGGTTTGGAAAGTTTGTGCTGTTCGTTAATCAGCCGCTTTGCAGAATTTTCCACCGTTTCGTATAAGTGGAATTCTTCCTCTCTGCCCTTTTCAACGGCGAGTTTTTCGGCGTACTTTTTAAGTATCTCCGCCCTCGGATCGGAAAGGGTATATACCGCGTGACCCATGCCGTATACCAGGCCTGCGTGGTCGAAAGTCTCTCTCTTGAGAATTTTATCGATGTAGTCGGTGACCGTGCGCTCCTTCCAGTCGGCAACGTTCTCCTTTATGTTCTGCATCATCTGCATAACTTTAATGTTTGCGCCGCCGTGCTTGGGGCCCTTCAGCGAGCCGAGCGAGGCCGCCATTGAAGAGTAAGTATCCGTGCCCGAAGAGGTGACAACGTGCGTGGTGAACGTAGAGTTGTTGCCGCCGCCGTGGTCGGCGTGCAGAATGAGAGCTATGTCCAGAACCTTTGCTTCAAGGTCGGTAAAATCGCTGTCCTTTCTTAAAATATGCAGAATATTCTGCGCTGTGGAGTATTCGGGCTTGGGTTTGTGAATTATCAACGAACCGTCGTTCGTGCTGTAATAGCGGTACGAGCGGTATGCGTAAATGGCAATCATGGGGAACTGCGCAATCAGCTGCAGACACTGCCTTAACACGTTGGAAATGCTCACGTTGTCGGGGTCGGGGTCGTAGCTGTAAAGGTTGAGCACGCAGCGTGCCAGCATGTTCATCATATCTTTTGAAGGCGACTTCATAATCACGTCGCGCACAAAATTGCGCGGCAGTACCCTGAAATCTGCCAGCATTTCAGAAAACTGTTCAAATTCCGCTCTGGTCGGAAGTTTTCCGAACAGAAGGAGATATACCGTCTCTTCAAATCCGAAGCGGTTTTCGGCTATGCAGTTTTTTACAATGTCCTTTACGTCGTATCCCTGATAGCGCAGTATGCCCGGTATTTCTTTGCGGACACCGTCCTTTACTTCCCAGGAAGTTACTTCAGAAATTTCTGTTAGACCGCACAAAACTCCCTTGCCGTTGCGCTCCCTCAGCCCGCGTTTTACATCGTATTCAGTGTAGAGCGAAGGGTCTATTCGGTTGGAAAGTGCGCTCTTTTCGGCAAGTTCTGAAATTGTGTAAGAATACTTGACCAAAAGGTTGGCTTCATTAAAATCCACTATATCAACTCCGATACTAAAATTTACGGCAATCTTTGCGGTAATTTTATATATAATACCACAAACCCTCGGCTTTGTCAAATGAATATTCAAAGCGGCCCTTCAAATATGAATATTTATGCATAACTAATGATTTATTATGCAAAACGTTTTTATTTGCCGCATTTATGTTTTTGCGGGCCCGCACAGGGTTATAAGTAAGTATACGCAAACACAAGTAGTCCCCGCGAGGCGCCGAAAGCGTTTTACGGGGCGAAAGGAGAATAATTTATGCAGAACGTTAAACTTATCTCTGCCGAAGATAAACTGGTTATTGCCCTCTATGGCGAGATAGATTCGGCCGTTTCGGATGATTTTTACGCGCAGGTAAGCGCCATCTATAACCACGATAAAAAGGATATAGAATTCGATTGCTCCGCGCTCACTTTCATAGACAGTACCACGCTGGGTACATTCGTTAAAATTTTCAAACATCTGAAGCAGGACGGGCACACGTTCGCGCTTAAAAACGTGCAGCAGAGAATCAAAAAACTCTTCCAGATCTGCGCGCTCGACACCATTATGGAGATAGACTGATGAAAGAATTTTCTGTAAGGTTCGACCTTTCGGACAGTGAATTTAATACTGCTTTAAGGCTTGTTGCGGGTGCGCTCTGCTCACTCGCCGAAAAGGACGTGGACGCCGCCGAAGATTTCAAAGTGTGCGTAACAGAGAGTGCGCTTATACTCAAAAATTGCGGCTTTAAGACGCTGAACGCCACATTCTGTGCGCAGGACGGCGTAAAAGCTGTACTCAGCGGCGAGGGCGGAACTCCCGCCGATGCCGATAACGAGCTTTCGCTTGCGCTGATAGGCGCTCTCATGAACGGTTGCAGCATTGACCGCAGCGGTGACGTCATAAAATCGGTGACGCTTGAATTATGATGACTAATGAACAGGCAAACGAGCTGTTCCGCGAATACCGCAAAACGGGCGATATAAAACTCAGGAATAAGCTCGTGGAAAATTTCATGTACATAGCCGAAATACTCGCAAAAAAGTTTGCGGGCAGGGGCGTTGAGTACGATGACCTGTTGCAGGTTGCGTCCGAAGCGCTCATTCTGGGCGTAGAAAAATTTGACCCGGAACTCGGCAACCAGTTCACAACCTATGTTACGCCCACCATAACGGGCATGATAAAAAACTATTTCCGCGACTATTCGCGTTCGGTGCGTCTGCCCCGCAGAATTTACTCGCTCGGCGCAAAAATCAAGGACGAAACAAACGAATATTACAAGCAATACGGCGTAAAGCCCACGGTAAAGCAACTTGCCGAAAAACTCGGTGAGAGCGAAGAGTCGATTATGGAGGCTATGGAAAGCCGTCACCCCGTAAGCCTGGACGGCACCGTGCAGAGCGAGGACGGCGACGGTGTTTTGTATGACGTAATCCCCGACCCCGTAGATTCGTTTGAAAAGTTTGACGATGCACAGTCGCTCAAAGATGAAATTAAAAAGCTGAACCCCACCGAACAGAAGGTGGTGGCACTGAGGTTTGTGCAAGGCAAATCGCAGTCTGAAGTAGGTAAAATACTCGGCGTAAGCCAGATGTTTGTTTCGCGCGCGGAGCGCAAAATAGTTGAAAAATTAAAGGAAGCATTATCTCAATGATTACATTCAGGGTGGACAATTTGAAGAATATGAACGCTTGCCTGAAACCGTTCCTCGATTATCTGCGCAGCGTTGACGTTGACGATGACGACGTATTCGACAGCCGCCTTGTATCCTGCGAGCTTATTTCCAACGTTTTGAAACATCTTGGCGAAACTGCAAATTTTGAGGGCGCCGTCAACGGCGAGGATATTGTCATAACGGTATCTTCGGAGAGCACGGACGGCACCAAAATGTGTGCCAAACTTCCCGATGTCTTTTCGGAGAGCGGCAGAGGGCTTTATATCATAAAAGCCATATGCGACCACATATCTGCCGACGGTTGTTCCATCAGAGTAAGCATACGTCGCCACAAAGAGGAGGATGGCGGGCAGGGTAAGTGAACTTTGCCGAAAGTCCTCAGGCAATAGAACTTCAATTCCGTCTGCTTTCTGCAGGCGGTTTTTTAATGCATAAGACGCCCGCAACAATGCGGGCGTCTTATGCATATGTAGATGTCTTTAAAATAGCGCATGTCTTATTTTTATTAGGAAGCCTTTATGTCATTTAAAGAACTGCGCGGCTGTTTATTTTATTGGCATAGTAGCCTTCTCTTGTGCGGATAGTCTGTAATTTGACCTAAAACAGTGCATTGCATGTCGTATCATAATTCAGACTGATTTGCTCCATACGCGTAATGATTTGTGTGATAAGCAACTGATATGCGGGCATAGCAACTTTTTTGCGGAATATGCAGATTGATATGTTCTGTTTTACGGCACACGCATACGGAAGATAAAGTGTGTGCTTTGCAGCAATTCCCGTTTATAAATTCTTGTAAATCAGAGTAAAAAAATAAAAGCCCCGCTTTTGCGGGGCTAAATATTTTTAGTTGAGGAGGTTGAGTTCTTCGTATATCTTATTCATAAGACCGTCGGAGATGAGGGGACGGAATTTACCGAGATAGATGAACAGGGAGGAGAAGAATTCCTTGTTGTCGCCGCCTATTACATAGTCGGGGATGTTTGCATAAGGTCCGTTGATTTTTTCAAGGAACAGTTTAGCAAATTCAATCTTCTCGCTGTCGGTAAGCCTTGCGATGAAGGAGTCGGTAGGACCGTGGTAAACTTCCTTTGCGGTGTAAACAATTTCACCGGTGTGGTTTGCAGGAGCGGCCGCATGAGCTGCTGCAGGAGCAGGTGCGGGAGCTGCCGCGGGGGAAGCATATACGGGCTGAAGGTATACGGGCTGAACATACTGCGACTGAGGCTGAGCCGCTACGGGAGCGGGAGCAGCTGCATTTGCAATGGTGTCGTCGTAGTATGTTTCGGGAATTTCTGCATTCTCTTCAGTCTTCATTACGGGCTGATATACAGCACACCTTATGGATGCAATGATGAGCTGAACAACTGCAATTGCAAGCAGAACATACATCAGCAGGCCGGGCCTTAAACCCTTGTTGTTGAGTACGAATACCATGATAACTGCAAGTATGAGCAGAAGAGCTTCAATAAGGTAGCGGATAACGTCTATGGCAAGGGTACCCTTTTTGGTGCTTGCGCCGATAGCCATAATGTCGAGCGCGAAGTTAACAAGAGCCATAAGAACGCCTGCGCCTATGCATACGAATGCAACCTTTGCCATTACGTCGGTAGAACCGAACATAAATTCAAGGGAAAGCGGGTTTGCTATAGTTGCTTTACCCAAACCATTTTCAATTAAAGCTTCAAGCGTTTGAATGCCGTTGTAATCGGCAAACATCGTTATGAACAGCTTGCCATCGAATACGGCATTAGACTTGAGGCTGAAGAGGGTGGGGATGCTGAACAGGCACAGAACGCCTGCCGCGCCGAGTATGAAGGTAACAAGCTTCATAAAGCCCGAACCCTTCTTGTAGCCGAGGGACTGTATTATGAGCATGAGAAGCGTACCGCCGAAAGCAATGCCGATTACGCCGTAATCCCACTTGAATTCGGTAGTAACGTTGCTGCCTACTTCGCCGAGATAGAGCTGAATTTCTATAACGGTGAAGACGAACAGAATGACAGCGGCCACAACTTCAACAAAGTATGCGCATGCGTTAGCTGTCTTTTTGTTTGACTTGGCTGCAAGTACGGGGATGAGCATTATTACGCCGACAGCGGTAATAAGACCGTAGAGAGTAACTACAAGCGCCATCATATCAAAACCTTTGGTCGCGCCAAAGAAGTAGATGACGTGCTCGCGGGAGAGCGCATCGCCAAGATTGGGGTCAGAAATGCCGAAGGTAGTGCAGAACGCATCGGGAAGGGTCATGAACAGCAGTCCCTTACCGTTGAATACGGGAAGGAAGAAACCGAGCAGAAGGCAGATGAGCGCTATGCAATACGTTACAACAGATAAATACTTTTTGCTTTGATTTTTCGTACTCATAATAAATCTCCGTCAGTATTGTTTTGTCCTTTTAAAAATTTATGCACCGCTTTTCCGCGGCGGATAAAAGCAACTTGCGGCACTGTTTTTTACCACTTGTTGTCTATAATATATTTTAATACAAAAACAACATTATGTCAAGGGCAAAACCAACATTAAAAAGTAAAAAAATTTCATTTTTTGGTTTTGATTGAAACGGTGGTATGCCGCAGCTATGCAATTTTTTTGCATGCGGCGTTAATTTTACACGCGTAGCTGGCGCGCGTTGTTTTTGTCCTTTGCGCGGACAGAGTTTTTGTCTCCTTGCGGGGAATATGCTGTTTAGCCGCAAATCTTACTGTGAGGCAGTTTTTTATATCTCTCTGCGGTTATTTTTGCGCATAAATGTATACATTATTTATATGTGCAAAAAATTCACAACTTTTTCAATTGTTTTTCGCATACATTTCGCAGGGCGTATTGATTACATTCAAAATGTGTAGTATAATAAAGTCAGAAAAAAGGCAGGAAGAAGCAATGTTGCTATGAAAATGCAAAAATACGGCTTATTCTGCCTCATCTTTGCGGAGGAAATATCAGGGCTGTGCGCGCGGCAGATTTTGCATAAAAAATTATGAAAAGTGCGTCTGAGGCGCAGGCAGGCCTATATATAAATAATAAAAAAACGGCAATAATATAACGCGCACAAGCGCGGAAGTGAAAAACACATATATTTTTGCGGGCAACTATAATCAGGAGAAAAAATTATGGAAGAAGAAAAACGTGCCGTGCGGCCGGATGCCGCGCTCAGTTCCGTCCTTGAAGAGGCGGCGGCAAGCCTTTCTGAAAAGCAGGCTGAAAAAATTGCATCTTTCTGCGACGTGAAGGGACTCAGGAAGGTATTTTCCGATGCCGAGCTCATGCGTACGGCAGAATGTTTTATCGAGTGCAGCCTGAACATCTCCGCCGCCGCCCGCGCGCTGTACATGCACAGGAACACGATGATGTACCGTCTTGACAAAATACGCAGGATGACGGGGCTGGACATACGCGACTTTTATCATGCCGAGGCGTTCAGTATCCTTTATGCGGTATTCACACGCGGATACGGAGCGGCTAAATGAAGTCTTCTGCATTAAAAAAAGTGCTCATTTCGGTTGCGGCGGCAATAGGCATAGCCGCCGTGCTTGCCGCGGTGTTTTTTGCGGGTTATCTTACCCGCGGAGCGGTGGGGGATACTTCCTACGACTGGGCGCTTAAGATAATACGCGACAATTATTATAAGGACATTGACACGGAAAATGCCGACGAAGTGGCGGTGGACGCGCTTGTGGACGAGTATCTGGACATATATTCGGCCTATTACACTCCCGAGGAGTATGCCGCTCTGCAGAGCTCCAATGCGGGCAACAAGAGCGGGTTCGGCGTGTCAGTGACCTATCTTAAAGGTACGGGGCTGATTATATCGGAGGCCGTGGGCAACTCCCCCGCGTTTGCGGCGGGACTCCGTTCGGGCGATGTGATAACTTCCTGCGAGAAGGGCGGCAAGGAGTACACTTTTTCCTCTCTCAATGATTTCACGTCTTTTGCGGACGGAATCGGTGACGAACAGGTGGTATTCAACTGTGCTTCGGGCAAGAGCTGTACGCTGTCAAGGGCGCAGTACAACGAAAGTTACGTGTTTATGGCCACCAATGACAGCGCCTGGACGTTTACGGGCGCAGATGCCATGCAGATAACCGAGATTGAGGGCGACAAAATAGAATACCTGCCCGAAGGAACTGCATACATTGCGCTTTCGCAGTTCTACGGCAATGCGCCGGGACAGTTCCGTTCGGCCGTGCAGCAGTTCAACAGCGAGGGTTGCACTTCGCTCATTATAGACCTGAGGAATGACGGCGGCGGTTATGTAAGCGTAATGCAGGAGATTGCCGCCTGCTTTGAAAACTGCAGGGACGGCTCGACTGCCATGGAGGCGCGCTATAAGGACGGAAGAAGCGAAATTTACAGCGTGAATGCGGCAGGTACGCAACCCGTAATAAGTGCGGAGACGGAGGTGTACGTTCTTGCAAATTCCAACACGGCAAGCGCGTCGGAGGCGCTGATTGGCTGTCTGGTAAGCTATGACGTGCTCAGTTACGGTAACATATACATTTCCGAGTATGAACAGAGCTACCTCGACGCCACGGGACTTACGGCGGAATCGCTCAAAAGCGGAAAGACGTACGGCAAGGGAATAATGCAGTCCACGTTCTATAACCCGCTTACGGGCGAGGCGCTCAAGCTTACAACGGCGCAGATTTACTGGCCGAACGGCAAAACCATACACGCCACAGGTCTGTCTGCGGAGGACGGTTGCCATACGGTTTCCTCGCCGATGCCGCTGCGCGGTGACGGGCAGGAGCTTTCCTCTGCGGTTGAAATGATATTCGGATAATTGCGTTAGTTGCGGCATATATGCCGTCCAATTTCATAAATCAAGGCCCCGCCGCGGTATGCGGCGGGGCCTTTTGCGCCCTGCTCAGGGAGTGGCGCTTGCAGGGCGGCTTATGCTTTTTGTCTGATTGCCGTATTTTTGCGTAAAGCGGCAATTAAATGTTTTTTGTGTATTTGATTCTGTGCGCTCTGAATACAATGCATACGGAATATCCGCTTTGCGTGCGCGTTATGTCTATGTCGGCCTCGCCGTCCGTCTCAAAATACTCGTCGGCAACGCGCATCATGTCGCGGGCAAGCAGATTGCGCTCCGCCTCGGTCATAATCTGTCTTTCAAGGACAACGGTGTTGCGCTTTTTCATATCTTTTCCCTCAGCTTTCTTCTGAAATACCCGCCCGCGCCCGCATACAGATTTTCAAGGTAAGGTATTTTCACCTTTTTGCCCTCCAGTGCCGCGGCGGCAAGTTTAAAATATTTCATGCTGTACGGCCGCCATATTCCTATCGTAAGGTCCAGGTCTTCGGGCAGTACTGCAATCAGATTTGCGTTGAGCGAGCGCGCTATGTCCTCCGGATAGGCTATGTTTCCGCTTAAGATAAGTCCGCCGTTCACCTTGTTCACGATTACGCCCGAAAAGGAGGAGGTGTCCTTCAGTCTGCTTATGATAACGTCGGCTGCGCGCACGCTCGGCTGGTACGGTTCCGTAACGGCGATTGAGCAGTTGCACGCTTTCAGCGCCGCGTTGTCGCACAGAATGTAGTCGAACAGCCCTTCCACTTCGCGTACGGCGGCCTCGACCGCGCTCCCGTCGTCGCAACCCAGCGTGGGCATTATGTATAAATTTTTGTATTTAGGGTGTTGCAACGTTGCCTGCTTGGCCCTGCATGCGCCCTTTTTGTAGTCGGCAACGGTAAATACCTG
>DVMA01000048.1 GCA_018715195.1 Candidatus Coproplasma excrementavium
ACGCCCTTGCCGAGGGCATAAATTTAAGGTGCCTTTCGGACTATCTGCTCGTCCCGCGGGAGGGGTATGAGCGCACGGCCGTACTAAATTATTCGGGCATAACGCTCGCCGTTGCCCGCTCGCTTGAATTCAGTTAAAAAAATACGCGGCCGCACGGAGTGCGGCCGCGTAAATATTTATTAAGTTTTAATCGTTTTTAATTTCTTCGTTCTGTGCTGTCTTTTTACATGTTGCCGAGTGCCCTGTAGAAACGTGCTGCAGTCTTGAGGTCAAGACGGTTTTCCGCGCATCTGCGATCTACGTTCTTAAACATACCGTTGAATAATTTGGTGAAAAACATAATTGATCTCCTTTTTAAAGTTTATTTATATAACTTTTGGTTGTAACCTTAGCTGATGCGGACTTTTTTTCGTCCGCTCCTTCAGGGACTTTTGTTGTTTCCCTTCCCTGATTTCGCTAACAGTATAACATCGGTGATTTTGTTAGTCAATAACATAATTAAAAATTTTAAAAATTTTAATTTTGTTATATTGTAACATTATCATATGAAAGTACCGATAAAAAATGTTAAAATTCAATTTAGTTTTAATAAAATTGTAAAAATCTTTCACAAGGCTCTAAATTTAACATTTTTTTTACATTTGTTTTATACCCAGGTTTAAACGGGCTAAACAATGAATATTTTTTTATCTTTTCGGGGCCGCCATATAAAACTGACGTACTGCGGCGCGCGCCCCTTGACTTGCCTGCGGGGTTATTGTATAATTTAGTTAAAGGCGCTTGCGATGGCGTCAGTAAATACATTCAGAGGTCATAAACATGGCAGAAAATTTTAGCGGAACAGATGAAATGAAGCGTGCGGCGGATATCGCCGCAGGCAGAATAAAGGCGGACGTCGTCCTGAAGAACGCGCGCTATCTCGATGTGTTCAATGCCCGGCTCTGCGAGGGCGATATAGCGCTCTGCGGCGGACTTATAGCGGGCATAGGCAGCTATGAGGGCGAAAAGGAGTACGATTTTTCAGGCAAAGTAGTTCTTCCGGGACTCATCGATTCGCATATGCATATAGAGAGCACGCAGCTTTCTCCCGAAGAGTTTGCTTCGCTGGCCGTACCCCGCGGCACGACGCTTGTAATCGCCGACCCGCACGAGATTGTAAACGTATGCGGTCTTGCCGGTGCGGACTATATGAGCCGCGCAGCCGCGCGCACTCCGCTTGACGTAAGGCTGATGCTCCCCTCGTGCGTGCCCGCCACGCCGTTTGAAACAAGCGGTGCGGTCATCGATTCCAAGGAGATTGCCAAGGCGTTCAGGGGAAAAAGGTTTTTCGGCCTTGGCGAAATGATGAATTATCCCGCCGTTGCCGCAGGCGATGAAGAGGTGCTCGCTAAAATTTACGCCGCGCACTCCACGGGCAGAATTACAGACGGGCACGCTCCCGAAATGAGCGGAAAGGCGCTCAACTCATACATAGTTTCGGGCGTGCGTACCGACCACGAGTGCGCCACCGCAGCCGAGGCGGAGGAAAAGGTTTCGCGAGGAATGTACGTTCTTCTGCGTGAAGGCTCGGCTTCGCACGACCTCAAAAATCTTCTTCCCGCTGTAAATGAACGCAATTTCCGCCGTTTTGCGCTCTGCACGGACGACCGTCACGCCGACGGACTTGCCGCAGAGGGCCATATCGACCACGTTTTGCGCATGGCGGTAAAATACGGACTCAAGGGCGAACTTGCGGCGGTAATGTGCACGCTGAACGCCGCCGAGTGCTACGGACTCAAAGGCAAGGGCGCAATTGCACCCGGATATGACGCCGACCTCGCCGTGTTTGACGATGTGCAGAACTTTAACTGCGTTGCGGTATTCAAGGACGGCCGCCTTGTCGCAGAGGACGGCAAGCCGCTGTTTTCAGGCAGACTCCGCCTTCCCGCGGCCGTAAAGAATACGGTAAAGGTTGCTCCCGTCAGTGCGGATACTTTCACAATAAAATTAAACGGAACGCGCGCCCGCGTGATAGGTCTGCAGGAGGGCACGCTGGTTACCAAAAACCTAGTGGAGGAGGTAACAAGCCGCAACGGTGATGTGGTGCTGGAGGGTACCGACCTTCTTCGTCTGGCCGTTGTGGAGCGTCACTTTGCCAGTGGAAGAGCGGGTCTCGGCCTGGTAAAGGGCTACGGGCTTAAAAACGGCGCGGCGGCCACAACCGTATCGCACGACAGTCACAACATAATAGTTGTCGGCGACGATAAGCAGGCAATGGCGGACGCGGTAGAGGAATTAAAGCGCATAGGCGGCGGAATGACGCTTGTGCACGGCGGGAAAATTATGTCCGTGCCGCTGGACATTGCGGGGCTTATGAGTTCCGCTCCCGCAGAAAAGCACGTCAGACTTTCTGCCGAGCTCTACAAGGCGGCGTATGAAGCGGGCGTGAACCGCGGAATAGAGGCGTTTATGACTCTTTCATTCCTCGCGCTTGCCGTAATTCCCGAACTCCGCCTCACCGACCGCGGTCTGTTCGATGTGAACGCCTTCGGCTTTACTCCGATAGACGCGCAGTAAAATTTTCGTTTTGTAATATGCGCCCCGCGGCTTACAGCCGCG
This sequence comes from Candidatus Coproplasma excrementavium, assembly GCA_018715195.1. Classification (GTDB taxonomy): domain Bacteria; phylum Bacillota; class Clostridia; order Christensenellales; family Borkfalkiaceae; genus Coproplasma; species Coproplasma excrementavium. Next base: position 2,599 of record DVMA01000048.1, read on the forward strand.
GGGCGTTTTTATGTTGTCTTTGGCATTGTAAATATCTTTTTGCGTGCAGAATATTAAATTTTACTAATTTTTTACAACTCTGTGCGTACTTTTTTGCAAACCCGCGTTATACTGTATACGATGCGTGGGCGGGGAAGGCAAAATCTCCGCTCAAAAATAAAATCCTTTTTTTCTCCCCGCAAGGCCGCCTGCAAAGGCGGCCTTGCGGCTTTTGTGCGGCATAATTGTATCCCGCGGCTTTAAAATTCAATTTGCCCCGCTCTGCTGCTTGTGTGTGCGGCTTTATGAACCACACATCTGGTATTATTAAATTATCTTAAACTGGCTATTACATTGATATCAGTTTTGTATATAATAGTTAATATCTGAAAAAACAGCGCGCGTGCGCTTTGATATGAGGTTGCATTATGGATAAAAAAATACTCACCATTCAGGACCTTTCCTGCGTTGGCCAATGTTCGCTGACCGTTGTTCTGCCCATACTTTCGGCATACGGTCTGGAAACCTGCGTTCTGCCCACGGCCGTACTTTCAAACCATACAATGTTCAAAACGTGGAGCTACCTTGACCTTTCGGACGAGGTTGACAACATCTATGCCAACTGGAAAGAAAACGGCTTTAAGTTTGACGCGTTCCTTTTGGGTTATCTCGGCAAGGCGGGGCTTATGGACGCGGCCGAACGCGCATTTGACGAATTTTCAAACGATGGTCGCCTAATAATAATCGACCCCGTTTTTGCAGATAACGGCAAACTTTACGGCGGATTTGACGAGGCGTATGTCAAGGGTATGGCTCACCTCATCCGTCGTGCGGATATAATTCTGCCCAACTTTACGGAGGCCTGCTTTCTTACGGGCATGGAATACAAAACTTCTTATACTAGGGAGTACGTGGAGGAAGTGCTTGCAAAGCTTTCGCTCCTCACTTCCGCAACGGCCGTCGTGACGGGTGTTGAACTGGAAGGAAAGATAGGCGAGGCCATAAAGCGCGGCGACAAAATAAGCTATGTGATGGGCGAAAAACTGCCTAAAAGTTCGCACGGCACGGGCGACATTTTTGCCGCAGTATTTACTGCCGAATATCTTGGCGGAAAGTCGCTTGAAGAGGCGGCGGACAAGGCCTCTGTATTTGTGCAGGACTGCCTTAAAGCTACCCCCGCAGAGCACTTCTACGGAGTTGTATTTGAAAAGATTTTAAACGCGCAGAGAAAGGCTTAACCTGCATTGGTTGGCGCATATGTGCGTATCAATTTAATAAAAAGGCGGCCGACGCACATTTTCTGCGTCGGCCGCCTTTTGTATGTACAGTTTTTAATTTTCTTGGTCGCAAACACTTTTCAGTTCTTTAAGAAACAGTTGTGCTGGTTTGGAAAATACCGCAAACTTTTTCCAGATAACGTCGGCGTGGTTGTATACGGGCGGGTCCAGCGGAACGAATGTAATGTCAGTTCCCTCGGTGTTTATAATTCCGTCCAGTCCCAGCGCGTAGCCGAACCCCTCGCGCGTCAGCTGTGACCCCACGTATAAAAGATTGTATGTTGCAACAACGTTTATTTCATTGGCGGGCGTGCCCAGCCAGTTTACCAGCATTCCTTTGGCAAGCGCCTGGTCGGAGGTTATAAGCGTCTTTCCGCGCAGGTCGTCGGGCGATATGCTGCTTTTTTGAGCGAGCGGGTCGTCATTTTTGACAAGCACGCCCCAGCGGTCGCGGTGGGAAAGTCTGAGCGAGTTGTACTGCGAAAGGTCGTGCATATCCAGCAGTATGCCGAAGTCAATCAGACCCTTGTCCAGTTTTTCCAGAACGGAGGAGGCGTCGCCGCTGAAAAAATGAAACTTTACTTTTTCGTGATTGTTTTTAACGTTCATTGCCGCGCGTATAACGCTTTTAAGCGCGGGCGATTCGCCGCCGCCTATGAATACCTCGCCGCTCACTTCGGCAACGGGCGCGCTCACTTCGGAAACGGTCTTTTCGTAGAGTTCAAGCATCTCTTCGGCGCGTTTTTTCAACAGAAGTCCGCGCTCCGTAAGGTTAATTCTGCGACTGCCGCGCTCAAACAGCGGGCCGCCAACCTCTTTTTCAAGGTTCTGCATCTGCCGCGAAAGGCTGGGTTGAGTCATGTAAAGATATTCCGCCGCGGCTGAAATGCTGCCCTCCTGTGCCACCGCCAGGAAATATTTAAGTTCCCTCAGTTCCATAATTTTCCTTCGTACAGCTCGTCCGCGGCTTTGTCTGAAATTTGCTGCCTCATTTTCCGCAGAAACGTGTGTTTTTTACTATTATACAGCGGTAATGTATGCCCGTCAAGCATAACTTACCATTATATATAAGTATTTGACATAATAATTATGTACTGTTATACTTATCGGGAACGGAGGCTGAAATGACATACGAAGAATACAAACGGCTTACGGCAGAGGGCAGCTACCTTGCCGCAGGCAGCGATGTGCACAAATTTATGCACTTTGCATCACAGCAGGCAATAACTGTTACAATGGAAATAAACAGCTGCTATCATACCCCGCAGGAGATAAGGGAGCTGTTTTCAGAGCTTGTCGGTTATAGAGTTGACGAAGGGTTCGGGCTGTTCCCGCCCTTTTACACCGATTTCGGCAAAAACATAAAGCTCGGCAAAAATGTATTCATAAATGCGGGTTGCTGTTTTCAGGACCAGGGCGGCATAGAGCTGGGCGACGGCTGCCTTATTGGTCACCAGGTGGTGATTGCAACGCTCAACCACGATATGTGTCCTGAAAGGCGGGGCGGAATGTTGCCTAAAAAAGTCGTGCTCGGCAAAAACGTGTGGGTGGGCGCTCACGCAACCATTCTGCCCGGGGTCACAATCGGAGATAACGCCGTAATTGCTGCTGGTGCGGTTGTAACAAAGGACGTGCCTGCAAACGCCGTTGTAGGCGGAGTGCCTGCAAAGGTTCTTAAAATGATTGAAGAGTAAGCCGTTTGTTGCGTAAAGGGAAAAAACTGTTGTAAACTGCAGCGTTCCGCGCGTTTGAAATTGCACCCCGCGGGGTAAAAAATAATTGTAGAAATTTTAAAAAAAGTATTGACTTAAAGCGTGCTTTAACTTATATACTTTTTAAAGATTGCATATACAGCCGCCCGCGCGGCATACTTTTTCACATTACGGCGCTTAAAACAGGCATATGTGCACATCAATTTATAAATTCATCTTTAAAGGAGAGTAAATAAATGTTAGGCAACTTTACTTTTTGCAATCCAACAAAGCTGTATTTCGGTAAGGTCGCGTTGGACGGCCTTAAAGAGGAACTGCCCAAATACGGCAAAAATGTTCTGCTTGTATACGGCGGCGGTTCAATAAAAAAGAACGGCATATATGATAAGGTTACCGCTCTGCTCAAAGAGTGCGGCAAGACGGTTTACGAGGACGGCGGCGTAATGCCCAATCCCTCGGTTGATAAGCTCTATGAGGGCATTCAGCGTGCGCGTGACTGCAAGGCGGACTTCATTCTCGCGGTCGGCGGCGGTTCTGTATGCGACTACTCCAAGGCCGTTTCAATCTCCGTCAACTGCAAAGAGGACCCTTGGGATAAGTACTTTTTAAGATTTGAGGATGTTGACCCCGACTGCAAAATAATTCCCGTTGGCTGCGTGCTTACAATGGTCGGCACCGGTTCGGAAATGAACGGCGGTTCGGTTATCACCAATCACGCGCAGAAACTTAAAATAGGTCACGTGTTCGGTGAAAACGTTTTCCCCAAATTTTCCATTCTCAACCCCGAATTTACCTTTACTCTGCCTAAGTATCAGATGACGGCGGGCTTTTTCGACATAATGTCCCATATTCTCGAACAGTATTTCTCGGGTGAGGACGACAACACCTCCGACTACATTGCCGAAGGACTTATGCGTTCGCTTATACACAGCTCTGAAATAGCCGTAAAGAACCCCGTAGACTATGAGGCGCGTTCCAACATAATGTGGACGGCTACCTGGGCGCTCAATACGCTGATTGCAATGGGCAAGACTACCGACTGGGAAGTGCATATGCTCGGCCAGGCCATCGGCGCGCACACGGACGCCACTCACGGCATGACGCTCTCTGCGGTATCTCTTGCATACTACCGCATGATTATGCCTTACGGACTTAAAAAGTTTGTACGTTTTGCTAAGAATGTATGGGGTGTAAGCCCTGCGGGTAAGACTGATGAAACCATTGCAAAGGAAGGCCTTGCCGCAATGGAAAGCTGGATGCGCCGCATAGGACTGGTGATGAACATTTCCGACCTCGGCGTGACGGAGGATATGCTCCCCGGCCTTGTAAAGTCCACGCTTATAATGGATGGCGGCTACAAGGTGCTCACCGAAGAAGACATTTTAAAAATCTTCAAGGAAAGCATGTAAACGGTAACTTAAATCGTGCGGCCGCAGGAAATGCGTGCTCAATATTGTAAACATAAGCAGCCCCGCGCCTTTACAAGGCGCGGGGCTGCGGCCGTATAAAAAATTTTTTAATGTCAGTCACGCCGACAAAGCGCCGTTTTCAGATAAATTCTGCAAATAAAAAACCTCCCGCAGTGCGGGAGGGGAGTATTAAAGGTCGAAAGCGATTGCGGTTATGTCGTCGTTGAACTTTCCGCCGCAGAAACTTTTTAAATTGCGTTGCAGATTTTTGATGAACTCGTCCGCCGAACGCGATACGGAAAGCGTCTTTATGGCGCGTTCGCTGCCGAACATTTCGCCGCGCGCATTGCGGCTTTCTGTCACGCCGTCGGTCAGTAGAACGAGTATATCCCCGCGCGAATATGCAAGGGTATCCTCAAAATACATGGGGTTTTCAAACCAGTTGGAAACGGGAGGGGAGTTCAGCGTTATGCGCGTAATTCCGCCCGCCGTCTTGAAAAGTATTGGCACGTTGTGCCCCGCGGTGGAGTAGGTTATGCTGTCGGAATCTATTCTCACTGCCGCAACGGTCACGTAGTTCGTTTCGTCAAGGTTCAGTTCGTTGAACTTAAGGCAAAGACTGCGTATGGCCTGCGCGGGGGAGTACTCCGTCTTGTCGTAGGCAGCCTTGACAAAGGCCGAAAGCATGCCCGCGGAAATGCCTTTGCCCGAAACGTCCGCAATCATTCCGAATGCCGAATCGCCTATGGAGTATACGTCGGGCAGGTCGCCGCCTATTCCGTGGCAGGGAATGTACATATAGGAGTAGCTGTGCCCTGCGGCCCAGTTTCCCGCAGGCAGAAGCCTCTGCTGAATGTTCTTTGCACTGGCAAGTTCGCGTGAAATTTCCAGTTCGTAGGCGTCGTCTATTACGCCCATAAACATATCGTCGCCGAGAGGCTTAACATTCAGACTGAATGATACGTCGCTTGTGCCCTCATCGGTTACGGCCTTCATAAGCACTCTGCGCTGAGTGTCTTCGCCCGTGTAAAGGCAGTCCTCAAAGGCCGCTCTCACGGCGCAGTCCTTGCTGCAGGCCGACATTCCGCAAAGCCTTGTGTTTTCCGCACAGCAGAAAAGTCTGCCTATGTTGCCTCTTTTTATCTGTGCGGGGAACAGCTCTTTGAACCGCGCGTTGGCAAAAACGGCTTTCAGATTTTTATCCACCACTATGATAGCGGCGGGGACGCCGTCAATAATGCGTCTGTAATATTTTTCTATCATATCTTTAAAAATTACAATAGGTGCGTATATATGCCCGAACTAACGCCGTTACGGCATAAAAAATTTAAGTCCGCGGGGCACTATGTGCGCTTCCAGTTTCATATTTTCGTAAATCTCGCCCTCGGCCTGTATGGAGCAGGGCTTTTCGGTTGAAAAACTTGCCTCCTTTACGCGTACGGCGGTAACTTCCTTTATGGCGTTGATTTTGCCGAGCATAAGTTTTATAAAGGCAAAAATCATGCGGAATTTGGAAACATAGTCTACCATGAGAAGGTTCATATACCCGTCATCCACTTTAGCATCGGGGAAAAGTTTTATTCCGCCGCCTATCTGCGTGCCGTTGCCCAGCGCGGCGATAAGGCCGAAATGTTTTTCCTCTTTGCCCAGATATTCAACGGTAAAGTTGTAGCTTTCAAAGTGCTTTAAGCAGTAAATAAGGCTGGCAAGATACTTGCCTTTACTCGGTTTGCCCCCGGAATATGCCTTTTTCAACACGTCTACATCAATGCCCATGCCCACGGCGTTAACGCTTTTCAGTCCGTTGGAAAGCTCAATGTAGTCTATGGGGCGTACGTTGCCTGCGGCGATTATTGCCGCGGCCTTTTTAATGTTTTTCGGTATTTTCACGGAGACGGCAAAATCGTTCCCCGTGCCAGAAGGGATGAGTCCTAGCGTGCATTTGTCAAAGTTGCGTATGCCGTTTAAAACCTCGTGCAGAGTGCCGTCGCCGCCCATTACGGCAATGGCGCATTCCTCCCCGCGCGAAGTAATTTCGGCCGCAATCTGGCCTGCGTGTCCGCGCTTTAAAGTATGGTGAATTTCCACGCTCTTGCCTGCTTTTTCAAGCACGTCTTTGACGGCGAGTATCTTTTTTTCGCCCGTGCGGGCGGAATTTACAATTATATGGTATATCATGTCATCCCCTCTCGTGTCAGGCCGCGCCGTGGCGCGGGCGCATCCTGCGGCGATGCGCAGAAATATTATATACCAAATAATTTATAATTGCAATAATTTTATTTTATGGTATAATATCATCGTCGTAATTATATCGCGCTGCGACGCGTTTATAAGGGGATAAAAGCAAACTTATGCTTGAAATTTTACCTGAAAAACTTAAATTGCTTGCCGCGGCGTGCAACTTTCCGCTGTACGTGGTGGGAGGTGCCTGCCGCGAATATCTTTCAGATTTGCAGCCTTTAGTGCGCGACTGGGATATTTGCGCGCCCGTGCTGCCCGAAGAGTTTGCCGCCGTTGCCGCAGCCAATGGCTTTGAAACTTGCGCCGTATACAAAAATACGGGCACGGTGAAACTTATGGCGGACGGCGAGGGGTATGAGTTCACTTCCTTCCGTTCGGATAAGTACGTGCGCGGACTTCATACGCCCGCAAAGATATATTTTACCGACGATATTTTGCTTGACGCGCGCCGCAGAGATTTCACCTGCAATGCCGTTTATTTTGATATATGTGCGGGGCAATTTGTTGACCCGCTCGGCGGAATGGCCGATATAAAAAATAAAATCGTGCGCACGGTTGCGCCCGCGGAAAAGGTGTTCGGCGAGGACGGACTGCGCCTTATGCGCCTTGCCAGGCTTTGCGGAAGTACGGGGTTCAGCCCTGACGAAGAGTGTTTGTCCGGAGCGCGCCAGAACGCGCGGCTGATTGCCGACATCTCTGCGGAGAGAATTTATGCCGAACTTTCCGCCATACTTTCGGCAGATAAAAAGTGCGGCGTAAAATACGGTCAGTATGCGGCGCTGTGCGTGCTGCGCGATACCGATGTGCTTGGCTGCATACTGCCCGAACTTGCGTTGGGAGACGGAATGAACCAGCGGCGCGACTTCCATCTCTACGATGTGCTTGAACACTCGCTCCGCTGCGTAATGTATGCGCCGCAAGACATTCGTCTTGCCGCCCTTCTGCACGATGTGGGCAAGCCTTACTGCATGGTCACGGGAGGCAATTTTCACGACCACGAGGAGGCGGGCGCAAGGATAGCGGAGGATATCTGCTTAAGGCTGAAAGTACCCGTAAAACTGCGCGAAGAAGTGGTGCGGCTCGTTCGTCTGCATATGTACGATATGGACTGCCGCGCGCGCGAAAGCAAGGTGCGCCGCATAATAATAAACAACCGCGACATATTTGAAAAACTGCTCGAACTCAAACAGGCCGACTTTTCTGCCTGTCGCGATGACCTTTCGCCCGCGCCAACGGTCGTAAGGTGGCGCGATGTGTATGAAAAGATGCAGAGTGAGGGCGTACCCTTTTCCCTGCGCGAACTCAAAGTGCGCGGAGGCGACCTGATTGCCGCGGGCGTGGATAAAAAATTCTGCGGCAAAGTGCTTTCAAAACTGCTTTCGGAGTGTGCGGTACTTCCGCAGCTCAACGAAAAAAGCAAGCTGACAGCTGCCGCGCTCCGCATCTTCCGCGAACTCTCGCAGGAATAACTTTGTCTGCACTTGTTTTTTGTGGCGCAGCATAAATAGCCGCGGCCGAAATGCTTGCGGCGGAAAAAACTGTAAAATTACAGCAAAAATTTGTCTTTAAGACAGGAGGAAAAATGACAGATATTCTGATTATTATCGCCATATGTGTGGGTGTTTTATGCTTTTTTGCCATCGTTTCGGTGGGCATAAAGATAAAGAACAGCTCCGCGGGGCAAAGCGCGCAAAAGCTTGAAGAAATTTCGCGCTCTATGATAAAGCTTGAAGGTGTAGTGGGCGAAAACAGCCGCCTTGTGCAGGCGCAGGAGGCGCGCATTGCCGATATGCGCAACAAGATGGACGCCGACCTCAAGTACATATCGGAAACCACCGCCGCATCTGTGGAAAAGATACGTCTTTCTGTGGAGGACAAGCTTTCGTCCACTCTGGACGCCCGCCTTTCCAAGAGCTATTCGGTGATAAATGAACAGCTTGAAAAGGTGTACAAGGGCATAGGCGAAGTCAACACGCTCGCGGCAAATGTCACCGATATCAAAAAGCTGTTTTCAAACGTAAAACTCCGCGGCACGTGGGGCGAAGTTCAGCTCGGCACTCTGCTTTCGCAGATGCTTGCACCCAACCAGTACTCGTCTTCCGTCAAGGTGGACGACCGCAGCGACGGCATGGTGGACTTTGCGGTGCGTCTGCCCTCGCGCGACGAGCGCACGGTATGGCTGCCGATAGACAGCAAGTTCCCCATAGAGGAGTACACCCGACTGATTGACGCAACCGATAAGACGGAGGCGGCGGCCGCGCTCAAAAAGCTTGCCCAGGCGGTAAAGTTGCAGGCGGACAGCATTGCTTCCAAGTACATATTCCCGCCCTCGACTACCGATTTTGCGGTAATGTATCTGCCATTGGAGGGCTTATATGCCGAAATTACCAAACTTCCGGAACTGGACGCCTATCTGCGCAAGCGCCGCGTGCTTGCGTGCGGGCCTACCAATTTAAGCGCGCTGCTCTCCACGTTGCAGACGGGGTTCAAGACGGTAGCCATAGAAAAGCGTTCGGGCGAGCTGTGGCAACTGTTGTCGGCGTTCAAGGTGCAGTTCGATAAGTTTGCCGCCATACTTGAAAAGACGGGCAAAAAGTTGCAGGAGGCGCAGAACTCGATAGAGGAGGCGGGCAGGCGCACGCGCACCATATCCAACAAACTGCGCACCGTGGCGGACATCGGCGACGACGAGGCCGAGCGTCTTCTTTCGGACGGAGACTGATTTTTTATGTGCCCGCGCGGCGGAAAAACTTTTCCGCCGCGCGGGCTTTTATTTTTGCCGCAGTATTTTTTGCGGTATTTTGTGCGCGTATGGCCTTGCATGCGTTCCTGCAAGTGGCAAATTTTACATTTATTTCCGCCATTTAATTTATATTAACTGTTGCTTTTGCGCGCGAAATATACTATAATTAGATAAAGCGGCGGAATGTCGCTCAATCATTCGTGCGGCGCATTGCCGCAATAATTTCCCGCCGTGTGCGGGGCTAAACCTGTAAGACGCGGCAAAACGCGTCGGGGGAGTTTTTTTATGGCAAAAGGCGGTTCTAAGGCATTAACAGGAATACTCTGTTTTATCTTCGGTTTTCTGTTCGCTATAATAGTGGAAGTTGCCGTAATTGCGGCGGGCGTCTACTTTTTAATGAGCGCGGACATAGATAAAATCATGAGTACCGTGGGCGTGGAAAATACCGATGCCGACGGCAACAAAATATACATCAACACCAACGTGGAAGAGGGCGGCGTACAGAAGGTTACCGACCTTGTCAATGCGCTCAAAAATCTGGCCGACAAGGGTACAAACAACCTCACCCTCGGCGACTTCACAAAGCTTTTCCCCGTGGGCGATAAGGGGCTGGATAAGGTTTATTCCTCTCTTGCCTCCGCGCTTGCGTCCTACAACATAACGGAGGAGGACCTGCGCGAAATAATTGACGAAGACGAGCTCAAGGCAACTCCTTTCTCGGAGATAGGTTCCTTCCTCTCCGAATGCGGCAAGTCCGTTCGCGTGGACACTCTTTTGAGTGTTGCGGGCATTGATGTGCAGTCGTCTCCGCTCTATCTCAATATCGCATACGGTCCGGAGGCGGCTGTGATTCTTTCCGCTGAAGGCAATGTGGTGCTCTATAAGGATACGTTCACCCTTTCCGAAGGCACGTATACCCGCACAGACGGCACGGCTCTTCCCGCGGAGCTTTCCTCCTATCTTGAAGAGAGCGCGGCCGGCGGAGAGTACTATATGTACTACTGCGTGTCCGACTCCTCTGCAACGGTTGCGACGGCAACTGACGGCGGATATCAGCTCACGGAAGTTCCCTACAGCATATACAGCGCGGAAAAGGCCGAGCTTTCAGGCGGCTACTACTATGACGCGGAAGATAAGCTTGTTGTGCTCCATACGCGCACGCTCGGCGAAGTTACGGAAGGCGAAAACGGAATGCTCTCCGTGCTTGACGATGTGTACGTCACCGACATTCTCGATAAGAACAATTCCGACGAGCTCATTGAAGAGGTCCTCGGCGGCATAACCATAGGCGACCTTCTCAACGGCAATGTGTCGTTTGAAGATAAGCTCAAAACCGTGTGCGTTCCGACTGTAATCGACGTCACCGCGGAAGATGCCATAATGATGTACGTAGGTTACAGCATTACGGACGTAAAGGAGGCGCAGGGCGCCGACTATAACTATACGGGCACAATCAACTTCTATACCAAGAGCGACAGCGGCGAGTGGTCTGTTGAAAAGACGGCTACGGCATATATCACTGCTGAAAATGGCACGGTAAAGAGCGTTTATTACCTTGAAAACGGTTCAAAGGTTGAATACAAGGGCGTATCCATTGCCGATATCGGCACGCAGACGGCCAACATAACAAGCGCGCTTAAGGTAAAGGATGTCGTCAACATTGAAGAGGGCGACCGTCTTATGGAAAAGCTCGGCGAATACACCATTGCCGATATAGGCAGTGCGATAGACGAGCTGTATCTTTCGGACTTCCTCACTGAAGTCAGGCCCGAAGACAGTCTGCTTGCGTACATGGTCTACGGCATAAATAACATATCTGCCGCGCCCGCCGGCTCACCCGAAGGCGTTGCCTGCGTTGCCGACTATCATTTTGTCGGCGAGGACGGCACAAAGACGGTCATTAAAAATGTATTCGTCGTCACCGACGCCGATGGCTTCATAACTGAAGTTTACTATATTGAAAACGATGTAAAGGTTGAGTGCTTCACGACAATCAACGGCGTGAATGACCGCATTGACGGGCTTATGGATGACCTCAAACTCGGCGAAATAATAGAGATAACCGAAGAGGACGGCGACATACTCAACGCACTCAAAGATTCCAGCATCAACAGTCTTGCGGACGATCTCAACGCACTCACGCTGCAGGAGCTGTTCACCGACTCCATTTACGGCGAAGGCGCCGTAATGCAACAGATATCAGAAGAGGAATTCAGCGCGGACTACATCTACTATGAATTTGACGCCGCGGCAGACGATTTCGTGCTTGTAAACGGCACGGGTAAGGTCAGCGCGTGGAGCAAAGATTACTATACCTACGGCAAGGCAGAAAGCGTATGGTCGCTGCTTCTGTACACCGATGGCGGCGAAAAGGTATACGGCATAAACGATATCGCCGCGCTTCAGGGCAACGTTGTAGGAAATCTTCAGACGCAGTCTATGTATGATTTCTATGATATGGGCGTCATAGGCGACGGCAGTAAAACGGACGACACCTGGGTAACTCTTTCCAAGACGGTTGTCTACGATGGCAGGAGCATGCGGGTGGGCGAAATGACGCTCAGCATGTTCATCGGTTTTGCGGGAAATCTGATTTCTGCAGGAGCTTAAAAAAAATAAATATGGCGGCGGCGCAAAAGTTTGCGCCGCCGCAGCTTTTTTGTTTGACTTTTTTGCCGTATTATAGTAATATTGTAAAGCTGATTTAATGCATATTTGCAAAAAATCAAGCGCGCGGCACGTCCGCGTTTACCTTGCATGCCTTTACAGGTATGCCGAATAAGACCGGGAGGTATAAAAAATGAAATCTTACGAAATGCTGTACGTTTTGGACAATTCCGTCGCAGACGAAGCAAAAGATGCACTCATTGCTAAATTTGAAGGCATCGTAACTTCCATGGGCGGCGAACTCGTTTCAACGGACAAGTGGGGTTCCAAGAAACTTCCTTATGCTATCCAGTATAAGAACGAAGGATTCTTCGTGCTGATGAAGTTCAACTCCGAGCCCGCCGTTGTAAAAGAGTTAGACCGAATTGCAGGCCTTTCTGACGAGATCTTAAGAAGAATGATCGTCAAGGACTAAGGGGTAAACAATGAATAAAGTGTTTTTAATCGGCAACTTAACGCGTGACCCCGAACTTTCCGAAACGCAGTCAGGCGTAGCGGTATGCCGCTTCGGCATAGCCGTAAACCGCCGCAGCGGAACTTCCGATGGCGAGCGCAAAGCCGATTTTTACAATGTAACCGCATGGCGCGGCCTGGGCGAAACAGTTGCCCGCTACGCCAAAAAGGGCAACAAAGTTGCAGTTATCGGCAACATAGAACTCAGAACTTATGAAGACAGAGAGGGAACCGAGCGCATGTCGGTAGACGTAATTGCGCAGGATGTAGAATTCCTTACGCCGAGAGGCTCTGCCGAAGACGGTGCAGATTATTCTTCCGCACCCGCGGCAACGCCCCATACGGAGAGGAAGAAGCCTTCTCTTCAGTCGTTTGATGACGACGGCGATATCCCGTTCTGAGCCAGCCCTTGCAATGAAAATGCGCTTTTGTCCGTGTTTTCATGCAGACAATAACATTGGAGGTTAAATATTATGGAAGAGAATAAGTCCGTAAGAAAGAATTATAAAAAATCTTCTCGCAAAAAGGTTTGCGTTTTCTGCCAGGAAAAAGTAGAATCCATCGACTATAAGGATGTTGCCCGCTTAAAGAAGTTCATAACCGAAGGCGGCAAAATTGTTCCCCGTCGTATGAGCGGCACCTGCGCAAAGCACCAGCGCGAGCTTTCCAAGGCTATCAAGCGTGCACGTATTGCAGCTCTGCTTCCCTTCAAGGGTGAATAATAATATATCCGCAGATTATTTTTGCCTTGCAAAAATTTTCTGTGAATGTATTGCGTTGTGAGCATATTTCTGCAGTAATGCGTTATTGCGTCACAGCGAAAGAAACAGAATAAATTTCCCCGCAACTTATGTTGCGGGGTATTTTTTATGCAATAATAAGCGGGGCGCAGGCTGCGCCTCGTTTACAAATTACAAATGGCGCGGCTTCAGCCACGCCATTTGCTCAATTTATGTATTGTTGTAATTGCTCAATTTACGTATTGTTGTAATGTCTTGGTCCGAAAATTGATGTGCCGAGGCGCACCATATTTGAACCGCATTCCACGCACAGTTTCCAGTCGCCGCTCATACCCATGGAAAGGTATTCAATATCGGCGTCCTTTTCGCGCAGTTTGTCATACAGCTCGCGCATTTTTTTTGCAAGCGAGCGCAAAAACTGTTCGTCGTCGCTTATGGGCAGCATTGCCATAAGTCCCTTTACTTTGAGTGCGGGCAGCGCGCAAATCTTTTCGTATGCGGCAAGGCCGTCGTCATATTCAAAGCCGCCCTTGCTCTCTTCGTTGCCTATGTTTATCTGAATAAGGCAGTCGGACATAACGCCTGCGCGCTCGCTGCGCTTGGAAATTTCCTCCGCAAGCTCCATTCTGTCAACGGACTGGTACAGATATGTTCTGCCTATCAGATACTTCACCTTATTCAGCTGCAGGTGCCCTATAAAGTGGCGGTGCGGGTTCCCCTCGATAAAATCGTACTTGTCGCGGAATTCCTGAACGTGGTTGTCGCCGATGTCAGTTATGCCTGCGCGTATGGCGCGGTTTATGTCCTCAACGGTCTGCGTCTTTACTGCGGCGACAAGCGTAACTTTTTCGCCCAGTGGGTTAGTTCCTACTTCTTCAAGCAGATTTTTTACGTTTTCTTCAATCATAAAAAAGCCTTTATTAAAAGCAAGTTATTGTCTGATTTTATTTATATAAAGTTATATTTGCAATATAATACAATTTTGCAAATATATATTGTCGTTTTTAAATTTCATCGCATATGAGCTGAGCCATGCGGCTGCCGCTCACCTTTGTGCAATTTTCGCTGTAAATGTCCGCCGTTCTCCAGCCCTTGTCTAAAACCCGTTCTATTGCGGAAACAATTTCATTGTATTCAGCGGTCAGGCTAAAGCTGTCGCGCAGCATCATTGCCGCGGCCAGAATGGTGGCTATGGGGTTGGCTATGTCCTGCCCTGCAATGTCGGGCGCGGAGCCGTGAATGGGCTCGTAAAGTCCGCGCGTGCCGTCGCCGAGGGAGGAGGAGGCCAGCATTCCTATCGAACCGGTGACCTGAGCAGCCTCGTCAGAGAGGATGTCGCCGAACATATTGGAAGTTACCACAACATCGAACTGCGTGGGATTTTTTACTATCTGCATTGCGGTGTTGTCCACAAGCATATCGGTCACTTCAACTTCGGGGAAGTGCTTTGCCGCATATTCGTGTACGGTCTTGCGCCACAGGCGGGAAGTTTCAAGCACGTTTGCCTTGTCCACGGAAATCAGCTTTTTCGAGCGTTTTGATGCCAGTTCGCACGCTATGCGGGTAATGCGCTCTATTTCTGGCACGGAATATTTTTCCGTGTCCCAGGCGTAAGCCGCTCCGTTTTCCTCGCCGCGGCCGCGCTCGCCGAAGTAGATGCCGCCCGTGAGTTCGCGTACGATTATAATTTCAATGCCGTCTTTCACAAGCTCGTGCTTTAAAGGGGAGGCCTGCGCAAGGCTGGGCCACAGCTTGGCGGGGCGTATGTTGGAATACAGTCCCATAGCTTTTCTTATGCCCAGAAGTCCCTTTTCGGGTCGCTTGTCCACGGGCATGTTGTCCCATTTGTATCCGCCTACCGCGCCCAGCAGCACGCTGTCGGACGCAAGGCACTTTTCAACGGTAAAATCGGGCAACGGTGTGCCGTATTTATCTATCGCCGCGCCGCCTATCGGCAGAAATTCAAATTCAAATTCGTGTCCGAACTTCTGACCGATTTTTTTAAGTACTTTAATCGCGCCGTCGCATATCTCCGGGCCAATTCCGTCACCCGGAAGAACGGCAATGCGGTAATTCATCGTTTGCCTCCCTTTAAAACTGGTAAAATGCGGCCTTTTGCCGCGTATGTTCAGCCGTTTTGCTTTGTTATGTGTTTCATAAGTCCGCCGTCGGCAATGATTTCCTGAATGAACGGGGGGAAGGGTTCGGCTTTGTAACTTTTTCCCGTGGTAAGGTTGCGGATAACGCCTTCGCCCAAATCGCAGCTGACTTCGTCGCCTGCGGAAATTTCTGCAACCGCTTCGGGGCATTCCAGAATGGGCAGACCTATGTTTATGGAATTGCGGTAAAAAATACGCGCAAAACTGTTGGCGATTACCAGGCTTACGCCGCTTGCCTTTATGGCGATTGGCGCGTGCTCGCGCGAGGAGCCGCAGCCGAAATTATCGCCTGCCACAATTATGTCGCCCGCCTTGACCTTTTTCACAAAGTCGGGGTCGATATCCTCCATGCAGTGGCTTGCAAGCTCCGTTTCCGACGTGGTGTTAAGGTATCTTGCGGGTATTATGACGTCTGTGTCTACATCGTTTCCGAATTTGAATACTTTGCCCTCAACTTTCATTGCGGTTCTCCTGAATTTATATTTGTTCTCCGTCCGAAATATAATTTTAATCCTTTATAAACGCTTTAAATGGCCTTTTTGTGCCTGTTTTATGGCATTTAAGCCTTAAATTTACATTCCGAGCGTGTATTCGCGTGTTTTAACTTCTCTGTCCGAAAAAAGTCGGAAAGCCAAATTACAGCTCGTCGGGGGTGGCAAGTCTGCCCGCAACCGCGCTGGCTGCGGCAACGTAGGGGGAGGCGAGGTAAACTTCGCTCGTCACGTGACCCATTCTGCCTACAAAGTTTCTGTTTGTGGTGGAAACGCAGCGCTCGTTTTCGGCGAGAATGCCCATATGTCCGCCAAGGCAGGGACCGCAGGTGGGAGTGGAAACTACCGCGCCCGCTTTTATGAACGTTTCAACAAGTCCCTCCTTGACTGCCTCAAGGTAAACTTCGTTGGTAGCGGGTATGATTATGGTGCGCACGCCCTTTGCAACGTGTCTGCCCTTCAAAACCTTTGCAGCAATTCGCATATCCGATATGCGTCCGTTGGTACAGCTGCCTATTACAACCTGGTCAATTTTTATATCGCCCCACTGGTCGCTCGTCTTTGTGTTTTCGGGCAGATGGGGGAATGATACGGTGGGTTTGAGCGTTGAAAGGTCAATTTCGTACTCGCTGTCAAACTGCGCGTCGTCGTCTGCCATATAAATGGCTGGTCTGCGCTTGAATCTGCCGTTCATATATTCCAGCGTAAGCGCGTCTACGGGGAAGATGCCGTTCTTTGCGCCCGCCTCGATTGCCATGTTGCATATGGTGAACCTGTCGTCCATTGAAAGGTACTTCACGCCGTCGCCGTAGAACTCCATTGATTTGTACAGCGCACCGTCCACGCCAATCATGCCTATGATGTGCAGAATGAGGTCCTTGCCGCAGACATTTTTTGCGGGCTTGCCGTGAAGCACAAATTTGATGGCGGAGGGAACTTTGAACCAGCACATTCCCGTCATCATGCCCGCGGCCATATCAGTCGAGCCTACGCCCGTGGAGAACGCGCCCAGCGCGCCGTAAGTGCAGGTGTGGCTGTCTGCGCCTATTACAAGGTCGCCCGCGCCTACGAGTCCCTTTTCGGGCAGAAGCGCGTGTTCGATGCCCATTTCGCCCACGTCGAAAAAGTTTTCTATCTCTTTTTCGGCGGCAAAATCGCGGCAGAGCTTGCACTGCTGCGCGCTCTTTATGTCCTTGTTGGGTGCAAAGTGGTCCATTACAAGCGCAATCTTGCTCTTATCTTTTACGGCCGTCGCGCCCGCTTTGTTGAATTCCTTTATGGCTACGGGGCCAGTTATGTCGTTCGCCAGCACCATATCCAGTTCGGCATTTATCAGCTGGCCGGCTTTTACCTCTTTAAGTCCCGCGTGCGCAGCAAGTATCTTCTGCGACATAGTCATCGGCATGGTGGTGTACCTCCGTATTGCGTAAAAATTATATGCCAAAACGCCGCGTGCGCATACGGCGGTGTCGCGGCGCTTTGTAAAGTTTTATATTCGGTATTGGTGGCGTATTTGCCGTAAATTGCCGTTTTTTAAGCAAAAATGCTAATATCTGCCCTGTTTATTTGGCAGAAATGAACATTCGCGGCAAATTTGCAGGGGGCCTTTAAGCTCCCAGCTCCTCGTAGTCCATTTCGTCCGCTTCGATAAAGCGGGGACCGTTTTCAAAGTCCAGCACAACGCTGCCCTTTGCGGCGCGCGCCTTTATGCACTTTGCAGGGTTGCCGCCCTTCTTGCCGCAGATGTTGCCGTTAAGCGCAACGGTATAGTCGCTTTCGCAGCCGAGCATGCTGGCGGCTATGTTGCCCTCATCGGAATTGAGTATTGCGTAGTCGCAGGAGGAGTTGCAGATGCCTATGTTGCCTTTTTTGACGCGGCATTCTGCCTTTTTGCAGAAAGTTTTGTCAATTTCAACTCTTCCGTCGCCAGCAAGAGTGTTGGCTATGTTCTTAACGGTCATATTTTCGGCGGATACATCCAGCGCGTCCGCCTTAACCTGCAGATTTTCAAATGTTGCCCCGCTGAGCTGTGCCTTGATTTCGCCGCCGCGGATGACTGTATCGTTGTAAATTCCGCCATTTATGGCAATGTTACCCGTCTGCATGTTCACGTTTACGTCGGGTACGGTGCATTCGGGTACAAAAATTTTAAGGCAGGGCCTTACAATGCGGCTTAAAAGCGTCTTTGTCTGTAAAACGCTTATTCTGCCGTCCTTTTCAGTAAAATGAGGGCGCAGACTGCCCGAAAATTTAATGCTGAGTACGGGGTCAGCGGTGCTTATGATTTCAATGTCTGCGTTAAAAGTGTCAATATTTATTTCGCACGCGTCGCCTGATGCGGTAATGGTGCGTAATTTTTTCATTTTCATTAAATAACTCCAAGTTGTATGGCAAAAAGCCTGTGCGGTTGCCCGCAGTCTGCCGCTCCCTTGCGGCTGTGCCGCGGCACTGTGAAATTACCCGCGGTCTTTGGGTGAGGTCGGGTCGCGGAAAGCTGTTCCGTGCGCCGCGTCTTGCGCGCCTGAGTATGATGTGACCCTTATTTTAATATCGGCCGCCCGTGCGGCTCATAATGCAATAATCAATTATAGTGTTTGCAGAGAACTGCAATAAAATGTTGCCTTGCGGCTTTGTGTTAAAATGCAATAATAGGTTGCCTTGCGGCGTAAATCAAAATGCAATAATCGGTTAAATGTTTTTTCTGAAAGTCGGCTTTACGTCTGCGGTCGGGCGCATCTGTCAAAAGCACGTTTTTCAGCTGTCGGCAGAGCGCAAATGAACTCCGCCTTCTATATATTATATAATGTTTTTTAATTTAATTCAAACTATATTGAGCCGATTGACAAAACCAAGGTAAATTTTTATCCCTGCGGACGGCTTTTCCGCCGTCCGCAGACATATTTTTACGGTTTTTTGAGTATTGCGCCCTCTGATGCGGAGGTTACGTTTGCGCGGTAGCGTGCAAGGTATCCGTCCACTTTCTTGACGAGCGGCCTGAAGTTTTTGCGCCTTTTTTCAATTTCCTGTTCGCTTACGCGCAGATTTATAAGACAGTTTTCAATGTCGATGTCTATGATGTCGCCGTCGTGCACAAGTCCTATAAGGCCGCCTGCGGCCGCTTCGGGGCATACGTGGCCTATTGCCGCGCCGCGGGTCGCGCCCGAAAATCTGCCGTCGGTAATCAGCGCACAGTCGGCTCCCAGTCCCGCGCCCACAATGGCGGAGGTGGGGGTAAGCATTTCGCGCATTCCCGGACCGCCTACGGGCCCTTCATAGCGAATTACCACAACATCGCCCTTTACAATTTTGCCCGAGGAGATGGCCTTCATAGCGTCTTCCTCGCTGTCAAAGCACTTTGCGGGTCCGCTGTGTTTGTACATTGCGGGGTCTACGGCCGATTTCTTCACAACCGAGCCTTCGGGCGCAAGGTTGCCCTTCAAAATTACCAGTCCGCCCGTCTTTGAGTAGGGCGCGGAGAGGGGGCGAATTATGTCGCTGTCATAAACTCTTGCATTCTCAACGGTTTCCGCAAGCGTTTTGCCGCCCGCAGTCATAACCGAGCCGTCCAGAAGTCCTCCGTCCAGAAGTTCCTTCATAACGGCGGAAATTCCGCCTGCCTCGTTCAGTTCTTCAATGTAGTGCTCGCCTGCGGGAGCAAGTCTGCAAAGGTTGGGCGTCTTTGCAGAAATTTCGTTCATTATGTCAATGGAAACCTTGTCCTTAAGTCCCGCCTCGTTGGCTACTGCCAGAAGATGCAGTACCGAGTTGGTGGAAGCGCCTATTGCCATATCAACGGTTTCGGCGTTTTTGAAGGCTGCCGCCGTCATTATGTCGCGCGGGCAGATGTTCTTTTTAAGCAGATTCATAACGGCCGAGCCTGCCTGCTTGGCAAGCGCAAGCCTTGCGGAATATACGGCGGGTATGGTGCCGTTGCCCGGCAGAGCCATTCCCAGCGCCTCGCACAGGCAGTTCATGGAGTTTGCCGTGAACATTCCCGAGCAGGAACCGCAGGTGGGGCAGGCGCCGCATTCAAAGTCTTTCAGCGTCTGTTCGTCTATTTTACCCGCGTTGAACGCGCCCACTTCCTCGAACATTGTAGAAAGCGAGGTTTTTTTGCCGCGTACGTGACCTGCAAGCATCGGTCCGCCCGAAACGAATATCGAAGGAATGTTGACCCTTGCCGCCGCCATAAGCATGCCGGGGATAATTTTATCGCAGTTGCCTATGAATACCGCCGCCTGGAAGGCGTGCGCGCGTATTAAAATTTCGGCGCTGTCCGCAATTATTTCGCGGGAGGGGAGGGAGTACTTCATTCCCGCGTGACCCATTGCAATGCCGTCGCATACGCCTATGGAAGGCACTATTACGGGCTTGCCGCCCGCAGCTATAACGCCCTCTGCGGCCGCCCTTGCAATGTCGTTGAGGTGCATGTGGCCTGGTATAATTTCGCTCTGCGCGCATATTATGCCTACAATCGGCTTCTGCATTTCCTCGTCCGTCCAGCCGAGCGCGCGCAGCAGCGAGCGCTGTGAACTCATATCCTTGCTGTCAGAAAAAATATTATTCATAATAAAACTCCGCAATTCCCGCCAAAGTACTGCCTGCGTGCCGCAACGTTTCCTCCAGCGGAAATCAGTTTTCAGATGTTGTCGCCGTAGCAGTTTCTGTCCTTGAGCGTATGCCTTCCGCGCGCAAGGGCGGTTACGCCCGTCCGCTGCATCTCAATTATGCCGTAGGGCTCCATCACCTTGAGGAAGGCGTCCAGCTTGGAGGGCGTGCCCGTAAGTTCAAGTATCATCGTGTCGGGCGAAAGGTCAACAACCTTTGCCTTGTAAATTTCCTTAATTTCAACAATCTGACTGCGCGTTTCCGCAGTTGCGGGCACTTTTGCAAGCAAAAGCTCTCTGTAAACGCAGTCAAGCTCGTCCGCGCAGCCTATCTTTTTGACGTCGTCCAGCTTATCCATCTGTTTTATCATCTGGTAAAGCATGTACTCGTCGCCGATGAGCACTATCGTCATGCGCGAAAGTTCGGGGTCCTCCGTGGCGCATACCGAAAGACTTTCAATGTTGTATCCGCGCCTTGCAAACAAGCCGCTTATTCTCGTCAGTACGCCGCTTTTGTTGGAAACAAGCGCCGCAATCGTACTCTTTTTGGGATCTTTTTTGTAGTCGGCCATATCATTTTTCCTCCATTTCGGTAAGCTGCGTATCGTAAGTCGCGCCCGGCTTAATCATGGGCAGCACGTTCTCGTCCTCGGATATGCGGCAGTCCACAAGTACGGGACCTTTGCACGCCGTAATGTAGTCCAGCGCCTCTTTCAGAACGGGTTCAACGTCCTTTTCGCTCTCTATCCTCAGTCCCTTCGCGCCGAAGCTTTCGGCAAACTTTACGTAGTCCGTCTTTTTGTGCAGGGTTGTCTGCGAAAAACGTCTGCCGTAGAAAATTTTCTGCCACTGGCGCACCATGCCTAAAACGCCGTTATCCATAAGCAGTATGGCAATGGGAGTGCCTTGCGTAACCGCCGTGGAAAGTTCGTTCAGGTTCATGTTGAAACAGCCGTCGCCCGTAACTAAAATTGCGGGTTTGCCGGTTCCGAAGCATGCGCCTATCGCCGCGCCCATGCCGTAACCCATCGTGCCCAGTCCGCCCGAAGAGCAGAAAAGTCTGGGTTTTTCTATGTGGTAGTGCTGCGCCGTCCACATCTGGTGCTGACCTACGTCGGTTATTACGGGCAGGTCCTTGGGCGCAAGTTTGCTTGCCGTGCTTATAATTTTATATGCAAGGAAGTTGGTGTCGTGTTTAAGCGGCTCTTCGCTCTTGTATCTGTCAACCTCTTCCAGCCATTCGTGACGGTCGGCCTTTTCAAGCTCGGGCAGAAGGGTGGTAAGAGCCTCGTGCAAATCGCCCATCACGTGTATGTCGGAACGCACGTTCTTGTCTATTTCGGCGTTGTCTATGTCTATGTGAATTACCGTCTTGTTCTTCGCAAACAGGTCGCGGTTTAGCGCAACTCGGTCGGAAAAACGCGTGCCGAGAGCTATAATCGTATCGGCTTTTATCAGCGTCTTTGCCGCGGCCACCGTGCCGTGCATGCCTATCATTCCAAGGCAGTGGGGGTCGGCGTCGGGTATGCAGCCCTTGCCCATAAGCGTGTACACTACGGGGCAGTCCTGACTTTCGTAAAGCTCTTTAAGCAGGGGGGAGGCGTTTGAAGATATTATGCCGCCGCCTGCAATGATTAAGGGACGTTTGCTTGCCTTTATTGCCTCCACGGCAGCCGAAAGCTTTTCCTTTTTTACTGGCAGAGGTTTGTATACTTCGGGCTTCGCGGGGGTATATTCGCACTCGTCTGACTGCACGTTTTTGAGTATGTCCACAAGTACGGGGCCCTTTCTGCCGCTGCCCGCAAGGTAAAATGCCTTGCGCACCGTATCGGCAAGCTCTCTTACATCCTTTACTATAAAGTTATGCTTTGTTATGGGCATGGTTATGCCGCAGATGTCTATCTCCTGGAAGGAGTCCCTGCCGAGCAGAGATATGCCCACGTTGCCCGTTATCGCAACCATCGGAATGGAGTCCATGTACGCGGTTGCAATGCCCGTCACAAGGTTGGTGGCTCCGGGGCCGCTGGTTGCAAAGCATACGCCCGTCTTGCCGGTAACCCTTGCATATCCGTCGGCCGCGTGTGCCGCGCCCTGTTCGTGCGCGGTGAGAATATGGTTGATTTTGCCGTTTCTGTACAGCGCATCGTAGATGTCGAGAACTGTGCCGCCGGGGTAGCCGAAAATGGTGTCTACGCCCTGCTCAAGCAGACAGTTGATTAAAATCTCCGCACCTTTCATCTTCATAGAACACTCCTGCATACCGCAACTTTTCCCGCGCGGGAAGCGGTATATCTCGTATTGTTAAGGCATGTCTTACTGACATACCACATTATATAAATAGATTATTATATCTATTTTAAAGTATATATATGCTTTCTGTC
>DVMA01000006.1 GCA_018715195.1 Candidatus Coproplasma excrementavium
TTGCACCGTTTTATGTCACTTTTTCCGCACAGCCTGCCAAAGTCAGCGAAAAAATTTACTTGCGCTTCTTTTTATTATATTTTACCGCCGCGGCAATGAACTCGCGGAAGAGCGGGTGTGCCGACTGAGGACGGGACTTAAATTCGGGGTGGAACTGCACGCCTACATAGAAGTCGTTTGCAGGAATTTCCACAGCCTCCACGAGCAGTCCCGAAGGCGAGGTACCGGCAATCTTCATGCCTGCCGCCTCCACTTCCTTGCGGTATTCGTTGTTAAATTCGTATCTGTGGCGATGACGCTCGGAAATTTCATCCTTGCCGTACGCCTTTTTCATCTCCGCGCCGAGCACCTTGCAAGGGTATGCGCCGAGACGCATAGTGCCGCCCATTTTTACTCCGTGCTGGTCGGGCATGAGGTCAATGACGCAGTGCGCGCTTTCGGGGTCGAACTCGGATGAGTTGGCGTCCTTATATCCGAGCACGTCGCGGGCAAATTCGATAACCGCCGTCTGCATGCCGAGGCAGATGCCGAGGTAGGGCACGTTGTTTTCGCGCGCATACTTCGCGCAGTAAATCTTGCCCTCTATGCCGCGGTTGCCGAAGCCGCCGGGCACCAGCACGCCGTCGCAGTCGCCGAGAATTTTAGCAACGTTATCTTCGGTTATGGTTTCGCTGTCCACCCACTTTATCTCCACCTTTGCGGCGTTTTCATAGCCTGCATGCGCAAGCGCCTCCGCCACGGAAAGGTATGCATCGTGCAGCTGAACATACTTGCCGCAGAGCGCGATTTTTACCGTCTTGTCGCGTGCGTCTATGCGTGCGAGCATCTTGTTCCACTCGGTGAGGTCAATCACTCTGGGGTCGAGCTTGAGCCTTTCGCACACTATCTTTGAAAAATTGCTCTGCTCCAGCATTATGGGCGCCTGGTAGAGCACGGGAAGGGTGAGGTTTTCTATGCAGCACTCGGGCGCGACGTTGCAGAACATTGAAATTTTTGCACGTACGTCCTTGGGCATATGCGAATCCACGCGCGCAATGATTATGTCGGGCGAGATACCCATGCCCTGCAATTCCTTTACGGAGTGCTGCGTGGGCTTGGTTTTGAACTCTTCGGAGCCCGATATGTAGGGTACGAGCGTCACGTGAATGAAGCAGCAGTTATCCCTGCCCACTTCGCGCGCCACCTGACGTATAGCCTCTATGAAGGGCTGACTTTCGATATCGCCTATCGTGCCGCCTATTTCGGTTATTACGACGTCTGCGGCGGTAGTCTTGCCCACGTTATATATGAAAGTTTTGATTTCGTCTGTGATGTGGGGAATTACCTGGACGGTCTGGCCGAGGTATTCGCCGTTGCGCTCCTTATTGAGCACGTTCCAGTAGACCTTGCCCGTGGTAAGGTTGGAATATTTGTTGAGGTTTTCATCGATAAACCTCTCGTAGTGACCAAGGTCGAGGTCGGTTTCGGCGCCGTCGTCGGTGACGAACACCTCGCCGTGCTGATAGGGGCTCATCGTGCCGGGATCTATGTTTATGTAGGGGTCAAGCTTCTGCGAAGCCACCTTATACCCCCTGCACTTTAAAAGTCTGCCCAGTGATGCGGCCGTTATGCCCTTGCCGAGGCCGGAAACCACGCCGCCCGTTACGAAAATGTACTTTGTCATAAACCTTTCTCCCCGTCCGCGGGCTTCCTGCCTGCGCGCACGCATTGTATACTGCGTACATTATAGCACACGAACGCCGTTAAAGCAAACGCAAAACGACATTATTTTTTTATTTTTGCAAGCAGAAATTACCTTCCCTTTCCCCTCCGCCCGCGCGGCGCAAAGCAATATTACCACCGTTAAATTACACAAAAATTTATGTCCACGGAAATATGCCGTCCCCGCATTGTTGACGAGTCAACAACCGTATGTTATAATTAAAAATGCCGCACTTGCGGCGCTTTAAACAGAGAGGAAACAATTCATGCCGAAAGAGAGTAAAAAAGAGCGCTGGACAAAGCCGAGGCACAAGGCGGTATTTGCCTTTCTGCGCGCGGTGATGACGCCGTTTTTTAAACTGAAATACAACTACCGCGCCATACCCGCACCGAAAATTGATGGGCCCTGCCTTATACTCAACAATCACCAGGCGACGATGGACCCGTTTTTCGTGGCGGCGTCATTTAAAAGGCCGCTGTACTTCTTCGCCTCGGACGATTTGTTCAACCTGAAAGTTTCGCCGCTGATACGCTGGCTGGTCAACCCCATACCCAAGAGCAAATCGCTCTCCGACTTAAACGCCGTGCGCACTGCGCTCAAGGTATTCCGCGAGGGCGGCGCGGTGAGCATTGCTCCCGAAGGCAACCGCACGCTGAGCGGCAGACTGTGGGAGATGAACGATTCCATAGCCAAGCTTGCCAAGCTTTCAAAGGTGCCCGTGGTAATTTACAACCTCTTCGGAGGGTACGGCACCGACCCGCGCTGGGGCGACGGCATAAGGCGGGGCACTAAGTACGAAGGGCGCGTAAAGCGCATAATATACCCCGACGAATACGCAAAAATGAGCGTGAGTCAGCTGTTTGAAGTTATAAAAAGCGAGCTTGCAGTTGACGACGCCAGTTCGGGAGAGAGATACAAAAGCCGCCGCCGCGCGGAGTACATTGAGCGGGCGCTGTACATGTGTCCCGCTTGCGGCAAAGTGGGCACGATTTACTCGCACGGCACACGCTTTACGTGCAAAAGCTGCGGCGTTTCTGCCGAATATACCGAAGATTTGCGCATATCCCCGCCCGTATGCGGATATGAGCGCATATACGACTGGTACGAATGGGAGCGCGGCGAGATTGCCGAAAAGGTGCAGGACGGACTGAAAGTTGAAGACGACGGCATACTCTTCCGCGAGAGCGTGAAATTCAGAAAAAAGGTTGACCTTGGCGGAAGAGCCGTGAGCATTGACAGGGACAACCTGTACATAACTGGCGAAAAAAAATATGTGTATGCGCTGAAAGACATAATTTCCGTGACGGCCGTAGGCAAGAGAAAACTTAACTTTTACTGCGGCGGAAAGACGTTGCAGATAAAGGGCGGGCCGAGGTTCTGCGCGGTAAAGTACGTGCACATATTCGACGGGCTGAAGGCCATTGAAAACGAAGGCGGGCAAGAAGCAACGCCCGCAAAAGATGCTGATTCGGAGGACAAAGAATGAGCTTTTCTGAACTGAGCGTGTGGACGTTTATAATGGTATTTGCCACACTGCTTGCGGGAATGTTGGTTGCCGCCGCGCTGAAAAGGTTTATACCCTTTCTGCAAAAGACGCTTATACCCGTTTCCGTGCTGGGCGGCATACTGCTGCTTATAATTTCCACCATTGTATACTTTACCGCGGGCGACTATCTGTTCAACATGCCCGCCTACGGCGACGGAAGCGACGGGCCTTCGGGCATGCAGATGCTGGAGATGATAACCTACCACTGCCTGGGCATAGGTTTCATAGCCTCGGGCATGCGCAATTCCAAGAAAAAGTTCAACAAAAAGCGCGCGGGCGAGATATTCGATTCGGGCGTGACAACCGTCAACGGCTACCTGATTCAGGCCTTCGGCGGACTGATTATAACGATAATTGCGGCGTGGGCGATAGGTTCTGAAGGACTTATTTCCGCCGCGGGCATTCTGCTTGCGTTCGGCTTCGGCCAGGGCACGGGACAGGCGCTCAACTACGGAAAGATTTACGAAAACGAACACGGCTTTGCAGGCGGAGGCAACTTCGGCCTTACGATAGCCGCCGCAGGCTTTCTGGTGGCGTGCATAGGCGGCGTTATATACATAAACGTAATGCGACGCAAGGGGCTTATTAAAATTGATACCACCCAGAAGCGCGCAACGCTTGCAGACTACGAGGACGAAAACGAGCTGCCCGCCGTGTCCTCCATAGACAAAATGACCGTTCAGTTTGCCATAGTGCTGGGTGTTTACGCCATATCGTTCGGCATAATGTACGGACTCTCCGCCCTCATTCCCTCGCTTGCGGACACGCTATTCGGGTTTAACTTTTTAATCGGCGTACTGCTTACCATACCCGCAAAGGCCATACTCAACAAGCTGTATAAAAAGGGCGTGATAAAAAAGCAGGTAGTAAACAACTATATGATGGACCGCATAAGCGGACTTGCATTCGATATGATGATAGTTGCAGGCGTTGCCGCCATTCAGCTGCCACTGCTTGCCGAATACTGGCTGGTACTTCTTCTGCTTGCAATATACGGCACCGTTGCCACGTTCATATACGTGAACTTTGTGAGCAAGAGGCTCTTCGGACAATACAGACACGAACAGTTCCTGGCATTCTTCGGCATGCTGACTGGCACGGCCAGCACGGGCATGATACTGCTGCGCGAAATTGACGGCAGTTACCGCACCCCCGCCAGCGAAAACCTGGTATACCAGAGTCTGCCCGCAATAGTGTTCGGCTTTCCGCTGATGTTCCTTGCGCCATATGCCGCAACCAGCAACCTGGCCGCCCTCATCACCTGCATAGTGGTCGGCGCGGCGTTCGTGGTGCTCAACATTGTACTCTTCCGCCGCTCGGTGTTCAGAAAGGCGTATGCAAAATATGCCGCAAAGCGCGCAGACGCGTCCCAGTCTGACGGCTGCGATGGCAGCCCTCAGAACGATACGGAAAATTGTTTAGAAAGCGCAGTCCTTTCAGACTGCTCGCAGAGCGCCGACATTGAGGACGATACACGGCAGTAATTGCGGCATATATGCGGGTCAACCGAAAATTTTATATACCGCACGCGCACATAACGGCACCCGCGCGCCAAGGCAACGCGGAGCAGACCGCAAGGCATATTACCGCACCAACCAATAGGACACACCTCAATTGCTTATAACATAAAATACTGCGCCCGCCGCGGATTTTCCGCGGCGGGCGCAGTATTTTCAGCCGAAAAAACTTTCAGCCATCGATTTGAATTTAAGAGAAAACGCATATCAATGCGCAGGCACGCAATCGGTATGCAAGCCGCGCAAAATCAGAGGCGGAAAATCAGATTTCAACCTCGCCGGTGAATACAAGCGTTGCCGCACCCTCCATATACACCGTTTCGTCCGTGTATGTGATGCGCAGTTCGCCGCCCGTGAGCAGTACGGAAATTTCCGTATTCATATCGCAGTAACCGTTGAGCACCGCCGCAACTGCCGAGGCGCACGCTCCCGTGCCGCAGGCAAGCGTTTCGCCGCTGCCGCGCTCCCATACGCGCATTCTGAGCTTGTTGCGCGCAATGACCCTTATGAATTCGGTATTCACGCGCTCGGGGAATACGGGCAGATTTTCAAAGAGCGGGCCGTAGTGCTCCACTCCTATTCTGTCGGGGTCCTCGAACACGACGCAGTGGGGATTGCCCATTGAAACGAGCGTTGCGCCGAACGTGCGGCCATCCACTTCCAGGGGCACGTTGACGATTTTTTCGCCCGAAAGCGTGCTGGGAATGTCCTCGCCGCGCAGTACGGGCGCGCCCATATCCACCCTGGCGGAAACCACCGTGCCGTCCGCGCCTATGCCGAGCGACAACGTCTTTATGCCTGAGAGCGTTTCAACGGTTAAGCTGTCGCCCGAAACGTAGCCCAAATCGTGCGCAAGTTTGCCCACGCAGCGTATGCCGTTGCCGCACATTTTTCCTTCCGAGCCGTCCAGATTGAACATGCGCATGCGGCAGTCAGCCACATCGGAAGGGCACAGCAGTATGATGCCGTCGCCGCCTATGCCGAAGTGTCTGTCTGAAAGTCTGATTGCCAGTTCAGAGGGGTTTTCTATGGGTTCCTGCATGCAGTCAAAGTAGATGTAGTCGTTGCCGATACCCTGCATTTTATAAAATCTTCTGAGCATAATATTTCCGCCTTTTTAATTCAAGCGCCGCGCGCGGTATTATCCCGTGCGCGGCGCAACATATTTTACATAAATTTTTTAATTGCCCCGCATATATGCCGCAACTATTATACTTTTGCGCGGACATATTCATGCCAAATCACGCCGTCTGAAAAGCCTTAGTTGTTGGTGTACATCTGCTTGTAGGGGTTATCCGAATTGGGCGTGAGCACATAGAAGTTGTGCGCAAGGAGCTGTTCCGCGTTGTATTCGGGGAAGAAGTTGCACCAGTCGCGCACCAGCTCGCTCAGTTCGGGGATATCTGCGCCCCACTTGCGCTGGGACGCCACCTGCGCGGGGAGCGAACGGGGAAGGCTGTCGCATCTTAAATAGATAACTCCGCCGTGCATACCGGTGCCGCAGAAGTTATTTATTATGGGCAGTCCGTCCTTATTCTGACCGAGCACGACTATGACGCCGCCCGCCTGGTATTCGCCGAGGAAGGAGCCCGCTCTGCCGCCGACCACTATCACGGGGCGGAAGTCCATGTACGCCTTCATATGAATGCCCGCGCGGTAACCTATGTTGTCGCGGATATAGATTTTGCCGCCGCGCATTGCATAGCCTGTGGCGTCGCCCGCGCTGCCGTATACAATTATCTTGCCGCTGTTCATAGTGTCGCCCGTGGCCTCCTGCACGTTGCCGTGCACGATGACCTCGCAGCCGTTCATATATGCGCCGAGCGCGTTGCCGGGCACGCCGTTTATGACTATGCGCTTGCCCTCAAGCCCGTCGGCTATGTAGCGCTGACCCACTACGCCGTTTATCGTTATATCGGTATCCTTGCTTTCACGAATTATTCTGTTGAGAGCCTGAAAGTGGACGTTTTCGTCTACGCTGATTTCCATTGAACACTCCCTTCCGCCACATACGCAAAATATGCGCCACGGGGCGGTATTTTTATTCAGGCGGTACTTTAGCGCACGCGTTGCGCTCTGCCGCGGAAAAATTGCGTGCGGCACGCCGCCTTATTACACTCTGCGTGCAAGTTTCTGTTTGCGCGCATCCTTGCTGAACGCAAGCAGCTGGGGCTCCTTACTGAGAAGCTCGAAATCGACCTCCGAAAGCGGAGTCTTTGCGCGGATGAGCGAGGTGTATATGCCTGCGCGCAGGAATTTATTTATGAGTATAAAGCCGACAAGACAGCCGTCTTTTATAAACAGTTTTTTGTAGTAATTGTCGCCGATGTCGGATATGACTTCGCCCTCGTACACGCCCGCGGTGAGCACGTGCGTATCGAAAAAGCCTATGGCGTTCATGGGAATGGCGTCGTCGTGCAGAGCCATGCCGCCCGCCATATTCACGCCCGCAACGCTGCCCTGGAAGTATGCGTTGGGCAGAAGCGCAAGCACGCGGTCGGAGCCTATGGAACTGTCGTAGCCCTCCGCGCAGTCGCCTGCGGCAAACACGCTTTCAAGGCTTGTATGCATACCCTTATCCACAACTATGCCGCGGTTGACGTTGCCGCCCGCCTCTCTTACGAGTTCGGTATTGGCGCGCACGCCTACGGCCACGACGAGGATATCGAAAGCTATCTTCTTTTTGCTGTTTTTGAGGTATGCAACGTTCTTTTCAAACTTTTCAGCGCTGTCGCCGAGCACAAACTTGACGCCGTGCTCCTCAAGGCCGCGCTGTACCATTGCGGCGCCCTCCTTATCGAGCACCGAGGGCATAATTCTGTCCGCCATATCCACGACGGTTATGCTCTTTACTCTGTCGAGTATGCCCTCCACGCACTTGAGGCCGATAAGACCCGCGCCGATGACCAGCACCTTCTTTTCGGGCGAGAGAGCCTTTTCAAGGGCGAGCATATCGTCCATGGTCATGAACGAATACTTGCTCTCCACTTCCTCAATGCCCTGCATGGGAGGCACGAACGGACGGGAACCCGTTGCGACCAGCAGTTTATCGTATGCTATCGTTTCGCCGCCGTCCAGGGTGACAGTCCTGCCCTGCGCGTCAATCTTTTCGGCGCGGCGGGAATAGAGTACCTTTACGCCGTTCTTTTCGTAGAAGTCGGCGGGACGGTAGTTCATGTTTTCGCGTTTTACTCTGCCGAGAAGGCAGTAGGATATGAGCGGCCTGCCGTATACGGGATACTTTTCGGCGGAAATTACAGTAATTTCGCCCTTTTTATCGACACTGCGTATGCCCTCTATGCAGGCGACGGAAGCTATGGAATTACCAATCAGAACGTATTTCATACTCATCTTTCCTCGTACACAATGGCGTTATTGGGGCAGTTTTTAACGCAGTTCGGGTCGCCGAACCCGTTATCCGTGCAGAGCGCGCATTTCTGGGCGGCCTTGCCGTCGGGCGCGGGCATTATCGCGCCGAACGGGCAGACGAGCACGCAGGTATAGCAGCCTACGCATTTGTTTTTGTCTATGCGGACAACTCCGCCCTCATCCTTTGAAAGGGCGCCCGCTATGCAGCTTTTGACGCATATAGCATCGGTGCAGTGGCGGCAGTTGACGGCAAAATGAATGGCGTTGCCGTCCTCACCCTCCACCTTTATGCGGGGTATGAACTGATTGAGCCTGCCTTTGAGTTTGAACATTGCGTCCAGACCCGAATTTGCGTACATACACTCGTACTCGCAAAGGTGACAGCCCAGGCACCATTCTTCGTTCACGTAAATTCTTTTCATAAACACCCCCGTTAGTGCGCATATATGCGCCGTTCATTGCGCGGTGTCGCCGCGCATCAGTACATCTTTATGCAGGATTCGCGCTCGGCGCCGACCGATACGTAGCGTATGCGGCATTCGCAGAGCTTTTCAAGCAGTTTTATGTAGTCAAGCGCCTCTTTGGGCAGGTCTTCGGGTTTTCTGCAACCCGTTATGTCGCAGTGCCAGCCCTTTACCTTTTCAAATACGGGCTTGCAGAAGTCAAGCACGTCCGTGAAGGGGAACTCGTCGATGCGCTTGCCGTCGAGTTCGTAGTGCGTGCAGAGTTCAATCTCTTCGTAGTCGTCTAATACGTCCAGCTTGGTGAGCGCAATTTCGTCCGCGCCTTGGCAGCGTATGCCGTAGCGGGAGGCAACCACGTCGAAGGGGCCTACTCTTCTGGGTCTGCCCGTAGCCGCGCCGTACTCGCCGCCGAGTTCGCGCAGCCTTTCAGCCTTCTCGCCGAAGTATTCGCAGGTGAAGGGGCCTGCGCCTACGCAGCTGGAATATGCCTTCATTATGCCTATGGACTTATCCAGCTTGAGATTGGGCACGCCCGCGCCTATGGGTGCGTATGCGGCAATCGTGGACGAGCTGGAAGTATAGGGAACTATGCCGTAATCTATGTCGCGGAGTGCGCCGAGCTGAGCTTCGAACATTATGTTCTTGCCCGCCTTGTGCGCCTCGTTGAGGAACACGCCCGTATCGGTGATGAACTCTTTGAGAGGTTCGCCGTAGGTGGTGAGGTAGTCTATCATATCCTCAACCTTGACGGGGTCGTAGCCGTATGCGCCGACGGTGAGGTTCTTCCACGCTACGATATCGGGAAGGCGCTTGAACATGAGCTTGGTGTTTAAAAGTTCGCCCATGCGGAAGGCCTTTTTCATATACTTATCGGCATATATGGGAGCTATGCCGCGGCGGGTGGAGCCGTAGGGCTTGCCTGTGGCCTTGGAGAGTCTGTCCTCCTCCATTATGTCCTGCAGAACGTTGTAGGGCATTGTTATGACGGCCTTGTCGCTTATTTTGAGGTTTTCGGGAGTGATTTTGATGCCCGCGTTCCTCAGATTTTCGATTTCGCCGCAAAGATGTTTGATGTCGATTACCATGCCGCAGCCGAGAACGTTGACAACGTCGTCGCGCAGAATGCCCGAAGGAAGCAGGTTGAGTATGAACTTGCCCTTTTCGTTGATTACGGTGTGACCGGCATTATTGCCACCCTGATAGCGGCATACGATGTCGAAATCGCGCGAAAGCAGGTCAACCATTCTGCCCTTGCCTTCATCGCCCCAGTTGATACCACAGATACTTGTCAACATAATAAAGATACCCTCTTGAAAAATATATTCGCCCCAGCTCTCTTAAGGGCGCGCCGCGCTTGGCGGCGTTCGTTTTAATTTTAACAGATTGAGGCGGCAATATGCCGCATTTATTGCAAATTTTTTAGACTTTTTCCGCAGCGAAAAACAGAATAACATTCTGAAAAATTATATCAGAATGCGCAGCTTAACGGCTGCATTTTTTGCCGCCGCGCCGCAGAAAAAGCGCAATGTCCCGCAAAAAATTTATTCGCCTGCGTACTTTATGCCGAGAATTCTGAGCTCGGTTTCGTTGAGTCCCACGCCGCGGAGCATGAGTCTGTTGCCGCGCAGAGCTTCTATCGAGTTGATGCCCATGCCGCCCATCATTTCCTGGATTTCGTGCGTCCAGGCGTGGACGAGGTTTACAAGACGCTCCTTGCCGACATCGGGATTGAGCCTCTTTACGAGGTCGGGACGCTGGGTAGCTATGCCCCAGTTGCACTTGCCCGCGTGGCAGCTGCGGCAGAGGTGACAGCCGAGCGCCATTACCGCCGCGGTAGCTATGTAGCAGGCGTCCGCGCCGAGCGCTATGGCCTTTACCACATCCGAGCTGGAATGTATGGAGCCGCCGACAACCACGGAAACGCTGTCGCGTATGCCCTCCTGGCGGAGACGTTCGTCCACCTGTGCGAGCGCAAGTTCGATGGGAATGCCCACGTTGTCGCGTATTCTGGTGGGAGCCGCGCCCGTGCCGCCGCGGTAGCCGTCTATGGCAATGATGTCCGCGCCGCTGCGCGCAATGCCCGAGGCTATGGCCGCAACGTTATGCACCGCCGCAACCTTTACGATTACGGGTTTCGTATATGCGGTGGCCTCTTTGAGGCTGTAAATAAGCTGTCTTAAATCTTCTATGGAGTAGATATCGTGATGGGGTGCGGGCGAAATTGCGTCCACTCCCTTGGGAATCATACGCGTCTTGGATACGTCGTCCGAAATCTTCATTCCGGGCAGATGTCCGCCTATGCCGGGCTTTGCGCCCTGACCCATCTTAATCTCTATGGCGGCGGCAGTCTTGAGGTACTTTTCGTGCACGCCGAACCTGCCCGAAGCCACCTGAACTATGGTGTTCTTGCCGTACTTGTAGAAGTCGCTGTGCAGACCGCCTTCACCGGTGTTGTAGTAGATGCCCAGCTCCTCGGCGGCGCGGGCGAGCGCCTCGTGCGCGTTATAGGAGATGGAGCCGTAGCTCATCGCCGAGAACATTATGGGCGTGGACAGCTTGAGCTGAGGGGGCAGATTGTCTACGAGCATTCCGCGCGCGTCCCTCTTTATCTCCACGTCCTTTTTGCCGAGGTATACGCACGTCTCCATAGGCTCGCGCAGCGGGTCTATGGGAGGGTTGGTTACCTGCGAGGCGTTTACCAGTATCTTATTGAAATATATGGGGTTTTCCGTAGGGTTGCCCATGGAAGAGAGCAACACGCCGCCCGTCGCGGCCTGACGGTATACCTCGTTCATGGCTCTGTTGGGCCAGTTGTAGTTGAGCTTGTAGGTATCGTCGCTCTTGACTATCTTGAGCGCGTGCGTGGGACACATGCATACGCACCTGTGGCAGTTTACGCACTTGGTGCTGTCGGCAATCATCTTGCCCAGGTCCTTATCGTACTTGTGCACCTCGTTGGCGCACTGACGCTCGCACACCCGACAGGCTATGCACAGGTCGGGATTGCGCACTACTTCATATTCGGCGGGAATAAATATGTCCTTCATCTTTCCGCTCCTTCGCGCAGGGTGAATATGACGGGCTGACCGCCCGCAGGCGCGAATATATTGTCCAGTTCAGGCTGAATCACCCTTATGCCGCACTCCTCCGAAGAGACGAATGCAAGGCTGCCCTTTTCGGCGCAGACCATCGAACGCAGTTTGAGTCTGTCATTGAGCGCCATAAGCCCGCCGCTGAAACCGAAAATTATGGAGAAAGGTCCGTTTATGAGCAGCGAGGGGAAAGCTTTGCGCAGGAAAATTTCCTGTCTGCGGTCCTCTTCGCTCTTGTCGTTGATGGTAGTCCAGAACGATGCGGATATTACCTTTGCAACCTCCTCCAAAGTGAGGTGTTTGACCCTCAGCAGAAAGTCTATTATGTAGGTTATTACTTCGGTATCGGTCTGCAGATTGCACTTGTAGCCGAACATTTCTATGTAACGGCGGTTGGCGTCGTAGGAGGATATTTCGCCGTTATGCACGACGGAATAGCTCAGCAGTCCGAAGGGATGCGCGCCGCCCCACCAGCCGGGGGTGTTTGTGGGATAACGGCCGTGCGCCGTCCACATATAGCCCTCGTATTCCTCATCCAGCAGGTAAAATCTGCCTATATCCTCGGGATAACCTACGCCCTTGAATATGCCCATATTTTTGCCGCTGGAAAATACGAATGCACCCTTGATGTCCGTATTGATTTTGTTTACGCACTTTACAACGTACTGTTCTTCATCGAGCAGAGAATTGGCAAGACGCTTGGAAAGAGGATACAAAAAGTAACGGAAAATGAGCGGTTCGCCCGATATGCCGCGTACCTTTTTAGTCTTCATTTCGGAAGAATACACTACCTCGAAATGGGCAGCAAGGTAGTCTTCCGTCTCCTTGCGTGCTATGCGGTCGTCAAAAAACAGATGAAAGGCGTAGTAGTCCTTGTAGTCGGGGTAGATGCCGTAGCCTGCAAAGCCGCCGCCGAGGCCGTTTGACCTGTCGTGCATGGTGGCAATGGAGCGTATTATCTTATCGCCCGTCATGCGGACGCCGCTCCTGTCTATGATAGCGCTTACCGCGCACCCCGAAGGAATTCTTACTTCCCCTTCGCGCGGGGAGAAATTTTGTGTGTTCAACATAAGCCGCCCCGTAGCCGCGGACAAAATTTGCTCGCGGCCAGATAGTATTACCGCAAAAAAAATAAATTACAGTTCTATGCTATTATATAAAAAACGGTCAAGCAAGTCAAGCGGATATATTTGGCAATGCAAATTTATGCACACATGCACGTTTGATTGTTTTAATACGCAATATAACTTGTCCTTATAAAAAAGCCGCTGGGCCCGCAAAAAGCGGTCTTAAGAAAAAAATTCTGCGGTCTGCGCACGGAAAATTGCGCGCGCAGACCGCAGATTGAGCCGTATATATATCTGAAATACCGTATTTTTACACATTACTTTTCGGGAGCAAGGACAATATCCTTGAGATAGTCCTTTACGTCCTCTTCAGAGGCGGCCACACATTCAAAAGTAATCTTATCGCCCGCGGAGAGCACCGTCTTGCCGTCGGGAACGAAACACTCGCCGCAGGGCGGGCAGACTTCGGTGACCATTCCCTGCGCGGGCCACAGTACGGAACGTATGCTTCTGCCCTCGGCGTAGGAGTCCTCCTCCACCACAATCTCCACGCGGCGCTTTTCCGCACCAACTACTATTTTGCCGTCCTCCACAATGAGGTCGAGGCACTTTTCAAACGCGGGCTGCGTGCGGAACACCTCGCCAACGATATAGCCTATGGCCACACCGAGAAGAGCGGGCAACAGATTCTGGAACTGCCCCGTGAATTCTACCGTCATTACGAGCGCCGTGACGGGGGCGCGCACGACCGTTGTGAAGTACGCCGCCATCGTGACAATTATTATATAGTCGGCCAGGGCAGAATTCATTCCCATACCCTCGAACCCCTTGCAGAGCAGCGCGCCCAGACCAGCGCCCGTTGCGAGCACGGGCACGAATATGCCGTAAGGCATTCCGCATCCGACCGCGAGTATGGTGGAAATAAAGCGGAACAGCACGACTATTGCAAGCGTCGCCGCAACCGAAATGCCGAATATCCGTTCAAACTCTCCGTCCCAGCCCGAGCCGAGCGACTGAATGAAATCGTGACCGCCGCCCATGGCATATGCGGAGATAAGTCCGAACGCACCCGCCACGAAGAAGGGAATTACGTACTTGCCCACTCCCTTTAAAAAGGTAATCTTTGAGAAACCTCTGCGGCAGAGCAGCATGAGGTGATAGAACGCCACGCCCAGAAGTCCCGCCGCGAGCGCGGCTATCGCCACATAGAGGTAGCCTATCGGCTCCATCGGAACATAGTTGAAAGTCGTGAAGGTAAAGCCGACGGAAAAGCCCATTGCCGAGCGCATGAGGTTGCGCACGGTGAGGGACACCAGCACGCTGACCGCCGAGCAGGTGAATACCTGAGCAGAGAAGGAACGGAAGGCCTCCTCCATTGCAAAGGCAAGTCCCGTGAAGGGAGCGTTGAAGGCTACGGCAAGACCTGAAGATGCGCCCGCCGCTATCTGCAGTCTGCGCACCATCAGCGAACGGCGAAGAGTTGCGCCCACGCCCTGACCTGCGCTTGCGCCTATTTCCAGCGAGGGTCCTTCACTGCCCGCGGGAAGTCCCATGAACACGCACGCCAGCGAGGCGGCAAACATAGAGCACATTACCACGTACCATCTGAAGTGAAGTATGCCGCGCGCCGCGCCCTCCGTCTGTGGTACGCCGCTGCCGCGTATCATCGGCACAAGTCGGGTGGCCGTGCCTATCACGAACGCACCTGCCGCAAGTCCCACAAACAGCAGCGGAACAAAGGCGGGATTTGCCGCAATCAGACTGTAAAGTTCAACCGACTTCTCCTCCGCTATGCCCGTGAGTATGTTGTACAGCGTGACCACCGCTCCCGCAAAAAGACCCGTAAGTATGCTGAGAGCAATGAGGTTTACGCCGTATTCGCGCAGGGCACGCAGACGGCTTCCGCTCTTTTTTTTCTGGCTCATATCTTCCCCTTTATTTTCCGCGCAAAGGCGCGCACCGTTTTACAAAAATTTCCACAAAGCATTATACACCAGACAGAGCGGTTTGTCAAAAAAATTTATTCTGCGGGACAAGGCATTGTCCCTCCGCGCCGATTGCCGCATTTGCACGATTGGCGCAACCTTACTATTGCCCAAACAACTTATTTTCACAACCCACCGTCTGGCGCAAACGTCCTATTTGCGCAAACGACCGACTGATTAAACACTATAATTTCCGCCCCGTCTTACGCAAACGGCCGACTGATACAACTCTCCGATTGCCGCTCCGTCTGGCTCACCCCTTCGGTTGGTGCAAAAAAAGAAAAGCCCCGCGCACAGAGTGCGCGGAGTTTTTCTGTATCTATGAGAGAGCGGGGTGAACAAATTGAAAATTATTCAGCCTTTACAGGTTCGGGTTCGTTGGTGAGTGCGCTGACACCGGTTTCACCCGTACGTACACGCATTACGTTTTCGATACCCGTTACGAAGATCTTGCCTGCGCCGTACTTGCCGTCATCAAGCACACGCTGTGCAACGGCTACGACGAGCTTGGGATCTACCGTACTTACTACTATATCCACCTGAATCTTGGGATTGAAGTGCATAGTAGTCTTTACGCCCCTGTACTGGCCGGTCTTGCCTGCCTGAGTGCCGCAGCCCATTACGTTGGTGACGGTCATGCCGG
Organism: Candidatus Coproplasma excrementavium; assembly: GCA_018715195.1. Taxonomy (GTDB): domain Bacteria; phylum Bacillota; class Clostridia; order Christensenellales; family Borkfalkiaceae; genus Coproplasma; species Coproplasma excrementavium. The sequence goes on from DVMA01000006.1 coordinate 15,386, forward strand.
TTACGCCGATCTGAGCCATGGCATCCTTTAAGGTGAGGAACTTTTCCTGAGCGGTTATAATGGTAACCTTTGTATACTTTGCTTCGTTTACGGGAGCGAGGTCGATATCTGCGGGCTTGATGCCGGAGACGTCGAAGCCTTCGCCTTCGCCGTCGTAAGAAGGAATCGAAGGAAGGAAGTCAGCATATGCAGAGGGAAGTCCGTGCTCGCTGATGTCGAGACCGTTGACTTCTTCTTCAGCCGAGCAGCGCAGACCGTTCCAGGTCTTGCCTGCGCGGATTGCTTCTGCAAGACCGCACTTGTTCTTTATCATTACGGGCAGGTACTTGATTGCGCCGAAGAGCACAACCATCCAGATACCGGTCCAAACGAGTATGCTTACGATGCCGAGAACCTGAACGCCGAGCTGTGCAAAGCTGCCGGTATAGAAGAGGCCGGTTTCGGTGGAGAACAGACCGCAGGCAAGTGTGCCCCAGATGCCGTTTGCGAAGTGTACGCCGATTGCGCCGACGGGGTCATCGAGATGAAGCTTCTTGTCGAGCAGGTCGCATACGAGAACAACAAGTATGCCGGAAACGATACCGATTACGGTAGCGCCGATTGCGTCAACGATGTAGCAGCCTGCGGTTACGCCTACAAGACCTGCAAGGGATGCGTTGAGGCACATGCCGACATCGGGCTTCTTATTCTTTATCCAGGTGAATATCATGCACACAACCGTTGCAACGGAGGGTGCTATAGTAGTCGTGAGGAAGATGTGAGCGAGCTGGCTTTCGCTTGTTGCAGCTGCGCCGTTGAAACCGTACCAGCCGAACCAGAGGATGAATACGCCGAGCGCGCCGAGCGTGAGCGAGTGGCCCTGAATTGCATTTACTTTTACTACCTTGCCGTTTTCGTCGCGGTCATACTTGCCGATGCGCGCGCCGAGGAAGATAACGCCGATAAGCGCTGCAAGGCCGCCTACCGTATGTATGCAGGCAGAACCTGCAAAGTCGATGAAGTTAACGGCTACGCCGTCTACCGTAAGACCGGTGAGAGCGGAGAAGTTTGCAAGCCAGCCGTTGCCCCATACCCAGCCTGCCTCTACGGGATAAACCACGAGAGAGATGACTGCAGAATAGATGCAGTAAGAGATGAAACGGGTACGTTCTGCCATTGCGCCGGAAACTATGGTTGCGGCAGTTGCGCAGAACACAAGGTTGAATACGAAGTTTGATGCCTTTTCAGCAACGAAAGTTTCGAAATCCGAGAAAAGTCCGAGGTTAGGAATGCCGATGAAGTATCCTGCGGCCTCCTGACCTACGAGCAGGGTGTAGCCGAGGAGCATAAACACGATGGTACCTATGCAGAAGTCCATAAGGTTCTTCATGATTATGTTGCCGGCATTCTTGGCCCTGGTAAAGCCCGTTTCTACCATTGCGAAGCCGCACTGCATAAAGAATACAAGCGCTGCGCCAATGAGGAACCATATGGCAAACGCGGCTTCAGTTGACAGAGAAGTGATCATGTCTTCGGTCAGATTCTCCAACATAAAATGTCCTCCTGAAATTTTAGTCATTATCTGTATCCTCCGCGGTGGTCTGGGCCGTCAGAGGAAATTAAATAAAGATATATTTCAGAATAATTTTACGTTCGCGTAAAAAACAACTCTCTCTCATAGTGCCGCCTTACGCGGCATAAACACATTATGTCTGAACGATAAGGCCGCCCCGCGCCCTACGCGGGGCGGCCCTTCTTATTCTGTTTTTATTTTGTGTATTACTTTACGCTGTAAAGCAGATCGGTGTAGGAAGGATAAGGCCAGTAATCCTGGGCGGTAAGCGTTTCCATTTCGTCGCCGATTTTGCGTACGGCCTGCATCTGGGGAAGAATTTCGTGCGCCATAGCCTTGGACGCGGGACGTACATCTTCCTTGTCGATGCCTGCAAGCATATTTTCAAGCAGAGCAACCTGCTTTGCGAACTCATCGTTGAGCGCGGAAAGACGGGTTATAAGGCTCTTTTCTGCCTCGCAGGGGATATTTTCGGATATCGCCTTCTTTGCGGCCACGTTGGAGCAGAGCTCTGCAATGTAGTCGGATACGGCGGGCATTATGTCCTGCTTTGCCATCTTGAGCATGGTTACGGCCTCTATGTTGATTATCTTCACATAATTTTCAAGGCGAACCATTGCGCGGGCAAGCGCCTCCTGCTCGGTGTAGACGCCCTGGCTTACGAATACGTCTATATTCTTCTCTTCGAAGAACACTTCGGTAGCATCTGCGGTGTCCTTGTTGTTGAGCAGGCCCCTCTTCTCTGCTTCGGGTTCCCACGCGGGACCGTAGCCGTCGAGGTTGAAGATTATTCTCTTGTGAGCCTTTATCGTCCTGGTTACCAGCTCGCGGGCGGCTTTTTCGAGGTCCTTTTTGCCTTCGAGTTCGTCAGCAAACTTGGAGAAGGTCTTTGCGATTATGGTATTGAGAACTATATTTGCATCGGCAACGTTTGACTGCGAGCCGAGCATACGGAATTCGAATTTGTTGCCCGTGAATGCGAAGGGAGAAGTTCTGTTTCTGTCCGACGCGTCCTTGGGGAAGATGGGCGATTCGGGTACGCCGATGGAGCCTTCCTGTGCGCGGAAAGGAACATAGTCCCTGCCGTTTGCAATGCTGTCCACAAGTTCGCCCAGCTGGTCGCCGAGGTATATGGATATGATTGCGGGAGGAGCTTCGTTGGCGCCGAGACGGTGGTCGTTGCCCGCAGAGGCAACGGCGCCCCTTAAAATGCCCTGATATTCATCCACGGCATCGATAACCGCCGCAAGAACTACCATGAACAGAGTGTTCTTTTCGGGGTTGGGGCCGGGGTCGAGCAGGTTGAGACCCGTATCGGTGGACATGGACCAGTTGTTGTGCTTGCCGGAGCCGTTAATTCCGTCGAAGGGCTTTTCGTGCAGCAGGCAGATAAGTCCGTGCTTCTGAGCCACCTTTTTCATGAGCTCCATGGTGAGCATATTTTCATCGATGGCGACGTTAGTTGTGGCATATACGGGGGCCATTTCGTGCTGCGCGGGCGCAACTTCGTTGTGGCGGGTCTTGGAAGGAATGCCGAAAGACCACAGCGTTTCGTCGAGGTCGGCCATAAAGTCTGCAATGGTGGGCTTTATGGTGCCGAAGTAATGATCCTCAAGCTCCTGGCCGCGGAGAACGGGTGCGCCGAACAGCGTTCTGCCCGTCATGCGAAGGTCTATGCGCTTGAAGTACTCCTCTTCGGAGATAAGGAAATATTCCTGTTCGGGGCCGACGGTCGTGGTGACCTTTTTGCATTCAACGCCGAAGAGCTTTAAAATTCTCTTGGCCTGCATGTCGAGCGCCTTCATTGATTTTAAAACGGGCGACTTTTTATCGAGCGTCTCGCCCGTGTAAGATACGAATATAGAGGGGATGTAGAGCGTGGTGCCCTTTACGAATGCGGGGGAAGTGGGGTCCCACGCCGTATAGCCGCGCGCCATATAAGTTGCTCTTGAACCGCCCGAGGGGAAGCTGGACGCATCGGGTTCGCCGACGATGAGGCTCTTGCCCGTCAGACGCATTATGACTTTGTCGCCTTCGGGTTCGATAAAGCTATCGTGCTTTTCGGCGGTGAGACCGGTGAGCGGCTGGAACCAGTGAGTATAGTGGGTTGCGCCCTTGGAAACTGCCCAGTCCTTCATTGCGGCGGCAACTGCGCCTGCTATGGATACATCGAGCTGAGTGCCCGCTTCGATTGTAGCACGGAGCGACTTATACACTTCTTTGGGGAGCCTCTCCTTCTGCACGGCGTCATTGAATACGTTTTCGCCGAACTTTTCGGGAAGATTCATAAACTTATTATCTCCTTATAAAAAATATTTAACTTTTCAATGCGAAAAGGGGCTCTCTCATCTTCTCCCCTTCAGGTTACGGCTTTCGCCGCGCACCACCCGCACTTTTTATCAAAGGCGGGCGCCTTGCTGAAAATTTATACTGAAATTATAGAATAAATAATTTATGCTGTCAAATGATATGCACAGGGTTGATTTTCGCAACTTTTTATGTTTGATATAAGCACAAGTTATGGTAATTTGAATTTTACTTTGAGCTTTACACGCAAAAAAAGCGCCTTTTTTCGCCGCTTTGCGGGCATATGCTTACGCGCACAGACACGCGCCATGCGCGTGACACAAATTATAGTATACTTTTTATTGCGGCGTTGCAGAACACGCCGTGCAAGTCCGCACATAAAAATTCCGCCGCGGGAATTTACCCTCTGCGGCGGAATTTAACCGAGCCGCGCGGTCTTGCGCCGCGCGCATTGAATTTTATTTTTCTGCGACCGAAACGGTACCTTGTGAACAGATGCTTGAGTTTTGAAAAGAGCGACTTCACGTCCGAGGCGAAGTGACGGTGTTCCCAGTACAGACACATTAAAAATCCCAGCGGACAGCCGAGTATTATCACGGGGCCGAGCTGCCACAGCGCGGGCGCATAGTACGGGTTCTGCGCGGACGGCCTGAAAAACGGAGGCACGAACAGCAGTAAAAAGTTGAGCACACCCGTACCCTCAAGGTCGCTGTACGGGCCGAAGGCCAGTCCGCCGTTGCCGTGGTCTACGGAGAGCAGATACTTTGCCTGGTCCAGTCCGAACGCTACCAGCGCCACCTCGTTGAACACGATAACGACTAGAACAAGAATATATATGAGCGGAGTGAAAATTATTCTGCGGTAGTCAAGTCTGTGCAGTCTTAAAACGACCATCAGCATGGGCACGACCCACAGCACGGTATGGCAGAAATAGTAGCGCATGCAGTCGAAGTCGAAGGGCACGCTGTACTCAATGCTCATAGGCAGCCAGCAGGCCGCAATGCCGCTTATCGTGCCTATATAGAACATATAGTCGCGGAGCGCCCCTCCCTTTTTGAGAAAGAGGAAGGGGAAAATCATCGTATTTATAGCGCAGACATTTTCCGCCGTGATTTTTTGCATGGCGACATCGTAACTTTCGTCGCAGTAGGGCGGGAACAGCAGTTTTAAAAAATGCAGCGCAAAATTGAGCGCGAGCAGACAGAAGAGCACTATGCTCTGCACCCTTGCGCTTCTGCGGCGCAATATAAAATATAGAATAACGAAGAACGCGCCGCTCATCAGCGGAAAGAGATAATAGTACGGGTCGGAAAAATTTACTGTCATATCGCACCCTTATGCGCCTGCCGCACAATTTTCTGCGTGCGGCAGGCGCAGCTTAAATCGTGAGTTCTTTAACAAGCCTGTCCAGCACTTCAAAGAAGTCGGCAAAGGTCTTGGAGCAGACCTGCGCGTTTTCAATCACCACTCCCTCCGAGCGCAGTCCCGTTACGGCAAAGCTCATTGCCACGCGGTGGTCGCCGAAGGTGTTTATGCGCGCGGGACGAAGAGCCGAGGGGAAGATTGTGACCGCGTCCGCCTCCTCTTCGCACTTTCCGCCGAGGGCGCGGACAGCTGAAACAATTGCGGCAATTCTGTCGCACTCCTGGCCGCGGATATGGCCTGTTCCGCAAATATGCGTCGGCTGCGAAAAAAACGGAGCTATCGCCGCGAGAGTGAGCGCCTGGTCGGAAAATGAGGACATATCCACGCTTCCGCCATCGAAACCCGACTGCATAAGGCGGATGAACTGCATATCGCCCTGCATGCTGCGCTCGGGCAGGTTTTTAACGGAAATGTCCGTGCCGAGCACTCTGTTTGCGGCAGAAAAGTAGCACGCCGCCGACACATCGGGTTCGACTATATATTCGCGCGCGGAGTAACTTCCGCCCGCGTGCCACACGCCGTCCTCTTCCACGGCGTACGCGCCGAACGAGCGCATGATGTCGGCCGTCATCTTCACATAGTCCATTCCATGAGTGCCCTCAACGGAGATTTTCAGTCCGCCCTCCGCACAGACGGAGGCCAGCATGAGCGCAGAAAGAAACTGACTGCTGCCGCTTATATCCACGCATAAATTGTTTTGCGGGTGAGAAGTTCCGTGCACCACGAAGGGGAAACTGCCCTCCCTTTCTTCAAATTCAAAGCGGGCGCCCGCCGAGGCAAGCGCGGAGAGCAGACGCCCCACTGGTCGGGACTTCATCTGCTGCGAGCAGGTGAGGCGGAAAGTGCCGTCCGTAAAGGCGAGCAGCGCGGTAATAAAGCGCGCCGCCGTGCCCGCGCTGCCGACATACACCTCTCCGCCGTCAGTTTTGAGCCTTCCGCCGCAGCCGCAGACCGTGACGTCCCTCCCCGATATTGCAACATCTATGCCCAGGCTCTTAAGACAGTTTATAAACGTGAGGCAGTCATCGGAAAGGCCCGCGCCGCGAAGTACGGACGTACCCGAGGAGAGCGCGGCGGCAAACAATGCGCGCGCCGTAATGCTCTTGGAGCCCGGTACTTCGACCACGGCCTCCCTTTTGTTTATTCTGCCGTAAATGCAGGGTACAGAGTAATCCATATTTTCCACCTTGCCGCGGGAAACAATCTCCGCAATTATTCCTAGGGCGCCGCCGCGCATAAGGCGCGGCGGCGCCCGTTAAAATTTAAGTTATTCAGGCCATATATGCGGCCGTTTTAAGCCTTTCTGCGGCGAAGAATGTCGCCCGCAGAGAGCGCAAAGGGACACTTTACGCGGTACACTTCCTGCACGAGCTTGCAGTCTGTCACGGGCTGACCGTCGTGCGTGAAGGCCTGCTCCACCACAAAGTTTTTGCCGAAATTTTCAGAGGGCGAAAGCACTTCCAGCACGTCGCCCGCGCGGAATCTGCCGCGCATTTCAACGAGCGCAAAACCCTCTTCATACCCTAAAACGTTGCCTATATAGTCGCAGTCGCCCTTGGCCTGACTGTCGGTATAGTTGACCGTCTGGTGGTTTTCGCCGAAGGCGTACGCCGTGGTATAGTCGCGGTGCGCCGCCGTGAGCAGTTCGCGCTCCACAACGGGCGAAAAGCCGCCGTCTATGCACCTGCGGTAGGCGTTTATGACCGTGGCGAGGTAATACTCGCTCTTCATTCTGCCCTCAATCTTAAAGGAATATACGCCCGACTCGCGCATTTTATCGAGGTATGCGGACATATTCAGGTCCTTTGAATTGAGGATATATGCGCCCCTTTCGTCCTGCTCCATATCCAGCCAGCCGCTGTCGCTCTTGTCGTCCTTTTTTCTTATGCTGTAATTCCAGCGACACGCCTGGGCGCACTCCCCGCGGTTGGACGGCCTGCCCGTAAGATAGTCTGAAAGAAGGCATCTGCCCGAATAGGATATGCACATTGCGCCGTGAACGAAGGCTTCAAGCTCCATATCGGGCACAAAGTCGTGAATTTCTGCAATTTCGGCAAGCGAAAGTTCGCGGGCAAGCACCGCGCGCGCCGCGCCCTGTTCGCGCCAGAATTTTACGGCGTACTTGTTGGTTATGTTGGCCTGCGTGGATATGTGCACGGCAAGCTTTGGCGCGGCCTTTTTTGCCGCGTACAATACGCCGGGGTCGGAAATCAGCGCCGCATCCGCACCCGCCTGCTGAAGAAAGGCAAAGTAGTCCTCCATAAGAGCAAGGTCGCCGTTGCGCGCGTAGATGTTTACCGTAACATATACCTTTTTGCCGCGTTCGTGAGCGTATTTTACCGCCTCGGCCAGCTCCTCGCGCGAAAAATTATCGGCAAAGGAGCGCAGGGAAAAGTCCTTTCCGCCGAGGTACACGGCGTCCGCTCCGAAATATATTGCCGTCTTCAGTTTTGAAAAATTGCCCGCGGGGGCAAGAAGTTCAACGTCTTTCATATTATTTATTCAGGTTCCGCCGCACGTTATTAAAGCCATGCCGCAAGTAAAAAATCTTATATCTGCCTCTTCACCGAGAGCGCTATTCCGTCCCCCACCCTTATCACCGAGGTGATAAGCTGCTCATCTGTTGACACGGCGCGCAGATATTCCTCTATGTGCAGGGCAAGCATTCTGCGCTTTTTGGGCACTTCGGCCTCGCCGCTGGCCCAGCCGAACAGAAGCACGTCGTCGGCAATGAGCACGCCGCCGGAAGAGAGCAGCTCTTTAAGTCTGGGCAAATATTTTACGTACTGCACCTTTGCGCTGTCCAGAAAGATGAGGTCAAACGGGCCTTCAAGCTTTGAAATAACTTCGCCCGCGTCGCCTAAAATTGCATTTACGCGCGGGGATATGCCGCAGATATCAAAGTTTTTTACAGCCTCTCTGTAAAAATTTTCGTCACGCTCGACGGTGACTATCTGCGCCTGCGGACATACGTACGCCATCGCCGCGGCGGAAGTTCCCACCGCCGTGCCCAGCTCCAGTATGCGGGCAGGTCGGCGCGCCGCCGCCTGCGCCATTAAAAAGCACAGCGTTTCATCGCCCGCAACGGGAATTTCGCGCGCGAACGCTTCGCGGCGGATATTTTGAAGTTCGGGCGGGATATGCGGCACGTTGAACCGCGCCACCCCCGCCGAGCCGCTTGCGGACGTATCCCTGTGAGCGTAAGAAAAATCATCCATGGTATTTTAAAGTTCCACAACCACGGGCACTATCATGGGCGACTGCTTTGTCTTTTTGAACAGATAATTTTTGAGCGTACGCTTGATTGCGCGCTTAAGCTCGTCCACGCTGCCTATGGAGAGGTCGTAACCCTCTATGGCATTTTTTATGACTTCGCGGATTTCCGCAATGTAGTCCTTGTGGAATCCGAAGATAAAGCCGCGGCTGTTCACTGCGGGTTCGCCTATGACTTCGCCGCCCGATACCACCACCGAAACTATGAACAGACCGTCCGCCGCAAGCTGACGCCTGTCCTGCATCACCGTGGAGGCTTTTTCGTCCTCTATGCCGTCGCCGTCAATCAGACGGGAACCCGCGGGCACGTTGTCGCCGCGGCGCATCGTTTCGGAAGTGAGCATTACGCAGTTGCCTATGTCGGGCAGGAATATGTTGCCCTCATTCATGCCCAGTTCGTGCGCAAGCTCCGCGTGCTCCTTGAGGTGACGGTATTCGCCGTGCACGGGTATGAAGAACTTGGGCTTTAACAGTCTGTGCATTATTTTATGCTCTTCGCGGCAGGCGTGGCCCGATACGTGTATGTTTTCCAGACTCTTATACACAACGTTTGCGCCCTTGCGGTAGAGGTTGTTTATAACTCTGTAAATGTCCCTCTCGTTTCCCGGAATGGGCGATGCGGAAATTATTATCGTGTCGTTATCGCCCACGGTGACGGCGGGATTTTCGCCGTTGGCCATGCGGGTGAGCGCGCTCATGGGCTCGCCCTGGCTGCCCGTGGATACGATTACCAGCTCGCTGTCCGCCAGTTTTTTGGTGCGCGCCACGTCCACAAGCACGCCTTCGGGTATGTTGAGGTCGCCAAGCTTTTCAGCGGCGTCCACAACGTTGAGCATGCTCCTGCCCGAGAGCGCAACCTTGCGCTTATACTTTACTGCAAGGTCGACTATCTGCTGCAGGCGGTGCACATTGGAAGCGAACGTTGCTATTATTATTCTGCGGGTGGAATTTTCGTTGAACAGTCTGTCCAGAGTGCTTCCCACCGTCTTTTCGCTCATCGTGTAGCCGGGGCGCTCTATGTTGGTGCTCTCGCCGAGGTACAGAAGTACGCCCTTTTCGCCTATATCCGCAATAGTCTTTAAATCAATGGGTTCGCCCGCCACGGGGGTTAAGTCTATCTTGAAGTCGCCGCTGTGGAAGATAAGGCCCTGCGGCGTATCTATCGCAAGCGCCAGCGCGCCCGCTATTGAGTGGTTTACGTTTACAAACAGAACGTTGAAACAGCCGAGCTTGATTCTGTCGCCGGGGGAAACGATTATCTCCTCCGTGTCGTTTATGCGGTGTTCGCGCAGCTTGTTATCCACAAGCGCGAGCGTGAGCCTTGTGCCGATTACGGGCGCCTTTATTTCGCGCAGGAAATAGGGCACGCCGCCTATGTGGTCCTCGTGTCCGTGGGTGAGCAGAAGTCCCCTTATCTTGGACTTGTTTGCCACAAGATAGGAGATGTCGGGCGCAACGAGGTCTATGCCGGGGAGCTCCTCCGAAGGGAAGATTATGCCCGCATCTATTATGATTATGTCGTCGCCATACTCTATGGCGGTCATGTTTTTGCCTATTTCGCCCACGCCGCCGAGGAAGATGATTTTAACCTGCTTTTCGCGTCTGGAACGCGTTCTGCGTGCAGGCTTTGCGCTCTTTTCCGAAAAAGTGTTTTCCATAGGCTCGCCGCTCTGTTCGGCAAAAGTCTCACCAGACTTTTTTGAGCGCTGTTTTTTATCGTCCGAAAGCTTTTTCTTGCCGCGCGGCTTTTTTTCCGTTTCGGCAGATTCAGCGGCTGCGGAAATCTCTTCCGACTCCTGCTCTTTGCGCTCGCCGCCCTTTGCGGGCTTTGCAATGCGCTTTTTCGAGCGGCGCTCGCTCCTCTTTTCGCCGCTCTGAACGTTTGCCGCGGGCGCGGACTGTTCAGAAATGGTTTCGGCGGGTTTTTCAGACTTATTTTCCGCCCCCATATCGGCAGAGTTGCCGAGGAACAGAAAGCGCGAAAGACCGCCGCCGAGCGTCATAGGAGTGCCCTCCGAAGGTTTGCCTATGCGACCCGTACGAAGTTTTCTTGTAGTTTTTTTATCGTTCTTGTTGTCGTTTTCCAAATTGTACTCTCCCCCGACGCGCACCCCTTTACGTCGGCAAATTTTTGTTGTTGAATGCGGCCTGAATGCCGCGGCGCCGCTTCCGGCGTTTGATGCGGGTGCTTATGTAAGATATACAGACGGACAAGGCGTCAGATCCGTGCAGGCGCGTGTCTCTTTCCGGAAACGGACAGACGCGAAAAAGGTCTGTATGCAAATTTCCATTTGCAAAAGCGGCCTTTGAACATTAAGCCGCAACACAAAGCGACGCTGCACGAAAAATTTTGCCGCGTGCTTTTATATGCCCGCCTTTTGAATGAAAGACGGAAAAATATTTTCACCGACCGCATTGCGCGGGGGTCGGTGACCTCACAAAAGGTCTGACTTTTTCAGACGTCTTGTGAATTCACCTTTCACAGAAATAAAATTTTACCGCTGAACTGTTTTCGGTCGCAAAGATTTTAGAAATAAACTTGCAAATTATAAAGACTGAAGTTTTACGCCAAGCCTCAAACATTCTTAAAAAACAGCAGTCATACACATAATGAATGTATGAGCAAAACTCCGACGCGATATAACTCTTCCGCCAAAACGCAAAGATTATAACACAACGGCAGGCAAAAGCGCAAGCGTTAACAAAGAGTAATTTATATGCCGTAAAAACGCCCGAAACAATATGAATGAAACTTTAAGACTGCAAACAAAGGAAAAAAATTTTCTGTAGTCAGACGTAATTATTGCGCCATTTTCAGACGACAAGGACGCAACAAACCAGGGCGACGCATAATTTTGCCGCAAAACACAGCATACGGGGGTTGATAAAAAAGCATATCAACCCCCTTAGTAAATGCTGTTTTTAATTTTTACTTGATTTTCCTTACATCCTTTACAAGCCCGTCTTCAATGAGCTCTTCAATGGTTTCGTAAGGATACATTGCGGCGTAATCCCTTTCCTGGATAGGACGCTTTTCGCCATTGCGGCGCTTTAACATTTCATCTATCAGACGAATGGCCTTCTTTACGCCGAGAGGGCTCTTTATTTTGACCATCATAGGAGTGCCGTGCATTGACTTGTTGTCAGATACGTCTACCTGATGGTATACCGATGTCTTGAATTCGTTGGGATCGAGGTTGAGATACAGGCAGAGCGTCTTGCCCCTTATTTTGAGTTTTGCAATGGTCTCTCTGCCCTTGTTGAAGCGCTCTGCACCCCAGGCGATGGAGGAATTTACCCTTCTGTATGCGAGCATGGCGTTCTTTATCTGGCCATAGTAACGCTTTACATCGTCATCGCTCTGAATTATTCTTGCAATGAAGCTGCGGTTGTACTTCATCATGTTGGCGAAGTCAACGCCGTCATTGCTTATTCCTGGTATGCCGTCGGGTTCAGCCTCGCCTTCAACGGTCTGCTCGTCTACATCGTCAAAGATGTTCTCTATGACTTCGTCCACGGGCTCATCCTCTACGGCGCTTTCATCTACGATGTCGCTTACCGTAACAAGCTCCTCGTCCTCGGCATCTTCAGACTCTTCGGCTGCCTGCTCTGCAGGTTCTTCAGAAGGTTCTTCCGCGGCAGGCTCTTCTGCCTTCTCTTCGGCTGCTTCTTCTGCGGGTTCCTCTGCGGGAGCTTCTTCAGCCGTTTCTTCAACGGGTTCTTCCGCAGGCTCTTCTGCGGGAGTTTCTTCAGCCGTTTCTTCAACGGGTTCTTCCGCAGGCTCCTTGGCGGGAGCTTCTTCAGCCGCTTCCTCAACCGTTTCTTCAACAGGCTCCTTGGCGGGTTCCTCTGCGGGCGCCTCTTCAGCAGGCTCTTCTGCGGTCTCTTCAACCGTTTCTTCGGCAGGCTCTTCCTTGTCGGCAGCGGCAGCCGCGGCTGCCACGGTGGTTATTACCGCGCCGCCCGCTATCATTGCCTTTATCTGGTCGAGCTGTCTGTTGATTTCGGAAATTTCCTGTCTGATTTCGGCTATGTCTTCCGAAGGCTGAGCCTCGGCAGATTCCGTCTTTTCCTCTGCACTGCGGGCAACCAGCTCATCTATTCTGGAAGTGAGCTCGGCAACCTCGCCCTTGAGATCCTGGATTGCAGGGTCGTTCTTCATATCTTCAAGCTTCTGCTTGATGTCGTCAAATTCTGCCTGAACGGGGTCCTCTTCGATTATCTCGCCGTTCTCATCCTCCACTTCTTCGGGTGCGAACAGATTATCTATTCTGGAGGTGAGTTCGGCAACTTCGCCCTTGAGGTCGTGAATTGCAGGGTCGTGCTTGATTTCTTCAAGCGTTGCCTTTATGTTTTCAAGTTCAGCCTTTACTTCGTCGGGCTGTTCCTCTTCTGCGGCCTCCTCAGCCTCGTCCTCCTCAAGTTCCTCGGGTTCGAGCAGCTCTTCGAGTTTGGCGGTGAGTTCGTCTATCCTGCGGCCGAGCTCGTCAACCTTTTCGGCTGTCGCAAGTTCGGGTGCGGGCTGCTCCTCGGCGGCCTCTTCGGTCGTCTCTTCGAGCTCCTCGTCGGGAGTGAGCAACTCTTCAATCTTGGCGGTGAGTTCGTCTATCCTGCGGCCGAGCTCGTCAACCTTTTCGGCGGTCGCAAGTTCGGGTGCGGACTGCTCTTCGGCGGCCTCTTCGGTCGTCTCTTCGGCGGTATCTTCAAGCTCTTCGTCGGGTTCGAGAAGCTCGTCAAGTTTAGCGGTGAGCTGCTCTACCTGGGCCTTGAGCTCTTCCACAGAGCCGTCGGCCTTGATTTCGTCGAGCGTGAGTTTGATATTTTCAAGCTCCGTCTTTACGGCGTCTTCTTCGGCAGTTTCTTCGGCGGCCTGTTCAACCTCGCCCTCGTCTATCTCCTCGGGCTCGAGCAGTTCGTCGAGTTTTGCCGTAAGTTCGTCTATCTTGCGGTTGATTTCCGCAATGTCTTCAGCAGCTGCGGGAGCAGACTCTTCAGCCTTCTCCTCAACAACTTCTTCGGCGGGCTGTTCGGCAGTTTCAGCGCTCTCTTCGGAAGTTTCTTCAACTTCCTCGGCGGGCTCTTCAGCCTTCTTAACCTCGTCGAGAGCGGCGCGCATGTCGGCAAGCTCGCTCTTCATTGCGGCAAGTTTATCGTCCATGCCCTCGAGCATGGCGTTGGTGGAGGCAGTAACCTTCCACGAAATGCTTTCCGTAATCTTCTGAAGGCCTTCGTCGTCTATTACTATATCGTAATCTTCCTCGGCGGGCTCTTCAGCGGCTGCGGGAGCAGCCTCTGCGCTTTCGGCAACGTCTTCCTTGCCGCGGCCGAGCTTTTCGCATACGCCGTCCACAATGGCGTCGTAGTCGATTTCGGTTGCGGGTATGGAGGCGAGCACCGCGGAGGCAACCTTGTCGGCAATGTCGTCTGCGTCTATTTCAGGCAGGTAGTTGGAAATAGCCGCGGCGGTCTTGTCGGCGATGGATTCTTCGCTGATGCCGTTTTCGCTGAGCGCTTCCGATATCATTCTGGCCATCTCTTCGTCGGAGGTGCGTGTATCCTCTGCGGCGGCGTCCGCTGCTGCCACTTCGTCTGCGGCGGCGGAATTCTTTTCGGCCAGTTTTGCAATTATGAGGTCGTAATCCAGATTTTCCACAACGGCCTCGGCAAGAGAACGGCAACCTTCGTCGTCGACGATGATGTCGAAATCGTTGGGCGAAAGCGCGCTGACCTTGCGTGCAATTTCGTCGGCCATTGCATCGTTATCGGCCGCCGTAACTTCGGCAGCTTCTTCAACCTTGGTCTCTTCTTCGTTTGCGGCAAGTTTTTCGGCTATGCGGTCTGCAAGCTCGTCATAGTCAAGCTTGGCATCGGCATAAACGACGCTCGCCTGCTGCGAAGCCTCGCCTTCGGGCAGAACAATCTGCTCTGCAACCTTGGACGCAACGTAATCGGGCGAGATGATTTCCTGGGGAGGCAGACTGTCTGCCACCTTCTTGGCAAGTTCGTCGTAGTCGATTGCCGTGGAAACGAGTCCCTTTTCCTCCAGCTTGCCGCAGATGTTGTCTGCAAGCACGTCGTAGTCTATGTAACCTTCGGAAATGGAGAGCTGTTCGCCGCTTTCGCTCTCTTCCACGGCGGCAGGAGCAACCTCGTCATCGAACGTGGCAACTTCATCTGCGACGGGTTCGGCCGCGGGAGCAAGCTTTTCGTAATCGATGGCGTTTGCATCTATCTTTTCGCCGAGCCTCTGTTCGAGGGCGGCTATCATTCCGGAGAGCTTTGAGAAGACGTTTTCGCACTGCGCGGCGAGATAGCCCATCTCCTGCTTGAGTCCCACGTTTTCGGCGTGGAGCTTTTCATAGATGGCGCTTGACTGCTTGCTTATGTACGAAGTTTCGCGCGACATCTTGTCGGCGAGCAAATCTGTCTTCTGAGCGAGAGCCTCCGTCTTCTGGGCAACAGAATCTGCCTGGCCGGACGAATGAACCGCCGCAAGCAGCTGGTCAAGCCTTGCAACGATTTCCGCTTCGCGCTGAAGTATCACATCCGCCTTGGTGGCATATGCGGGCTGTGCGCCCCCTCCGTTTTTCTTGTTGAAGATACCTGCCATAATTGCACCTCTTTGTTGCGGCGCGGTCATACACGACCATATAATATAACGCCGCACGTTTTGCTTACAGAATCATTTTACAACAAAAAATGAAAAAAGTAAATATAATTGACGAAAATTTTTGTCGGTTTCAGCAAAAAATTTTTGATTGAGCCGCAAATATGCCGCAGTTAACGCATTTTCTGGCAGGACCTGGAAAGCCGCGCGTGATACTTTCGATAAAAAAATGTCAATAATTTTGCCGACGGGGTTGAAATTCTGATAATATTGTATTATAATATTTTTATTATACCACAAAAGTCGTTCCGCCCGCGCCGAAAAGATGGCGCAGGACGCATAATATGCGGCAACAAAAAATAACACGCGAAGCTCACCCCTGCTCGTCGGTTTGTCGCGGCGGCGGGGATAAAAAATACCAGACAAAGGGAGATTAACAATGAGAGTTTATAACTTTTCAGCAGGGCCTTCCACCCTGCCCCTCAACGTCCTCGAACAGGCCCGCGACGAATTCCTCGACTTTGCGGGCACGGGCATGTCAGTTACTGAAATTTCTCACCGCGACAAAGCATTCGCCGCCGTTGTGGCTGAAGCAGAATCGCTTGTGAGAGAGCTTCTGAAAGTGCCCGACGATTATGCCGTGCTCTTTGTTCAGGGCGGCGCATCCACCCAGTTTGCGGCCATTCCCCTGAATATGATGCACAACAAAAAGGCCGACTACATAGTTACCGGCAACTTTGCAAAAAAGGCATGGCAGGAAGGTAAAATTTACGGCGAGGCCGTAAAGATTGGCGACAGCTCTGACAAAACCTACACCTACATACCCGACGTGGACACCCTGCCCTACTCGGACGACGCGGACTACGTTCACATCACCTCGAACAACACCATATTCGGCACGAGGTATGTAAAGTTCCCCAAGTGCAAGGCGCCTTTGGTTGCGGATATGTCCTCCGAGATATTCTCCCGCGAGGTAAACGTAGCCGACTTCGGCGTGATTTATGCAGGCGCGCAGAAAAACCTTGCGCCCGCAGGCGTGACAATAGTCATTGCAAAGCGCAGTCTGATACAGGACCCCCTGCCCATCTGCCCCACCATGCTCAAATGGAAGATACAGGACGAGAACGGCTCGCTGTACAACACTCCCCCCTGCTTCTCCATATACATGGCCGACCTTGTGCTGCGCGACCTGAAGGCTAAGGGCGGCGTTAAGGCCATGAACGAGACAGACGAGTACAAGGCAGGGCTTTTGTACGACTTCATAGACAATTCCAAACTGTTCAAAAACAACGTTGTAAAGGAGTTCCGTTCGATTATGAACGTGCCCTTCGTAACGCCTTCGGCCGAGCTGGACGCAAAGTTCATTGCCGAGGCGAAGAGCGCGGGCCTCGTATCGCTCAAGGGACACAGACTGGTAGGCGGCATGAGAGCCTCCATTTACAACGCAATGCCCGTTGAAGGCGTAAAGGCGCTCATAGAATTCATGAAGAAATTCGAGCTGGAAAATAAATAACTGAGGGGGACAGAAAGATGTCAGCACATAAAAAAATACTCAAACTGAACGCCATAAGCCCGCTTGCAGACGCAATATTTGCGGGGTACGGATACAGCGACAGCTGCGACGACCCCGACGGCATAATGGTGCGTTCGGCCCAGATGGCCGAGTATAAGCCTGGAGAAAACCTTGTGGCCGTGGCGCGCGCGGGTGCGGGTACAAACAACATACCCGTGGCCGATTACGCGGAAAAGGGCATTGTTGTATTCAATACCCCCGGCGCAAACGCCAACGCCGTGAAAGAGCTTGTAATATGCGAACTCTTTTTGGGCGGCAGAAAGATTACCGACGCAATCGACTGGGTAAAATCGCTCAAAGGCGAGGGCGAAAACGTAGGCAAACTGGTTGAAAAGGGCAAGTCCAAATTTGTGGGACACGAGATAACGGGCAAGATGCTGGGCGTTATCGGTCTGGGTGCGATAGGCGTTGCCGTGGCAAACGCCGCATACGGACTGAATATGGAAGTCGTGGGCACCGACCCCTACCTTTCCACCATGAACGCGCTGGCGCTTTCGCCGCACATAAACATACTGCCCGAACGCGAGGACATTTATAAAAAATCTGACTTCATAACGCTGCACGTTCCGCTCAACAATGACACCAAGGGTATGATTAACGCAAAATCAATCGCGCAGATGAAGGACGGCGTCGTGATTATTAACAACAGCCGCGGCGAACTTGTGAATACCGACGACATGATTGCCGCACTTGAAAGCGGCAAGGTGGGCAGGTACATAACCGACTTCCCCAACGACAAGCTGATAGGCGTTAAAAACTGCATATGCGTGCCCCATCTCGGTGCAAGCACGCCCGAGGCCGAGGACAACTGCGCCGTAATGGCCGCGCACGAGCTTGTGGACTACATTGAAAACGGCAACATAACCAACAGCGTAAACTATCCCAACGTATTCCTTGCGCGCGACGAAGGCAAGGGCAGAGTGCAGATTCTGCACCGCAACGTAAAGAACATCATCACCAAATTCACCTCCGCCATTTCCGGCCAGGGACTGAACATTGCACATATGACCAGTTCCAGCCGCGGCGACTACGCCTGCTCCATTCTGGAGATAGACGGCGCCCTGCCCGAGAGGACTGTATCCGACATCGCGGCGGTTGAAGGCGTTCTCCGCGTGCGCGCGCTTTAAAAACAAATAAAAAAATAATTTTATTTTATGCCGCCGTAATTTTTACGGCGGCATTTTTTGCACATTTTTTTATTGTATTTTTTAATTTGAAAATTATTTATTTATTTTTATAAAGCCGTCATATTTTGCCGACAACGCCCGTATATGCGCGCATATTAAGCATATGTGCATATATGAAAAAAATAATTAAAAAATTTAATTTGATTCCAACCGCAAAAATAATATTTTTATTTAATTATAATTTTCGAAGAAAATAAAAACCGCAAAAATTATATCAGACGCAAAATATATTTGCCCGCCGCTTTTTGCGCTGTATGCTCTGCCATTTGGTCATTGCATTTAACTCCCCGCCTCCGCCGAAAAAAGCATAAGTTTCGTCCGCTGAAGACCTTGGTAAATCTGCCGCAATGCGGAAGTCCGCCGAATAAAACGCCGCAACGGGGCGCATAATCAAATACTGCAAACCGCCCGCACGCGGGCGCAAATTACGGAGGTAACATTATGTCCCGAAAAAAGAAAAGATTCACTAAACTTACCGAGGCGGAGTACAGCGAATACATCGCCCGTCTCCGCGCGCAGGACGACCCCTCCCGCTGACCGCGACGTGAACATTATGAAAGATTGGTGAATATAATCTTTTTGGCTGAAATTACGTTGACAACCCCCGCAGCCGCAATTAAAATATAAAACAGTTATCATTTGATAAGTATTATTCAGGAGGTACCGATGGACAACACGGTAAAAGCCGAGCAGATTATTTCGCTTATGCTGCGGCTTAAAGACTGTCTGAAAAAGTACTCCCAGCAATGCGGCTGCGGGAAGAACATAATGATACTCGGCAGTCTGTACGAATACGAGCGGCGGCTGGGAAGACCTGCAAGCGTATCGGAGATAGCGCACGCCTCGGGGCTGGCTCTGCCGAACGTGAGCAGACTGCTTGTGCCGCTTGAGCAGGAAGAGCTTATAACGCGCGAAAAAAACGGCAGAAAAGTAAGCGTAATCATCACCGAAAACGGCAGAGAGCGGCTTAAAGAATGCTGGAGCGGACTTGTATCGCTTATGGCTCTCGCAATTGAAGGGCTGGACCCCGCCGACTGCGAAAATTTTATCAGGACGGGCGGCGAGATTGCGGCATATATTGAGGGCAATTACAGAAAAAGCTCTGCGGGAGGCAACGAATGTTAAGACTTTATAAAAACCTTAAAGCCGCAGACTGGGTGCTTGTTGCGCTGATTTGCGGCATTACGGTTGCGCAGGTATTTTTCACCCTGCAGCTCACCGACTGCATAGCAGACATCATAGGCGCAATTCAGGCGGTGAGCATGGGCGGTTCTACCGCCGAAATCTGGAAAAATGGCGGCATAATGCTTGGATATGCGGCGGCCGCGGCGGCGTGCATGGTGGCAACCGGCATTTCCGCATCCAAAGTGGCAAGCACTCTTTCGGCGCGGCTGAGGAGCAGGGTATATGCAAAAGTGGACAGTTTTTCAATTGCAGAAGTGAACAAATTTTCCACCGCGTCGCTGATTACCCGAACCACCAACGACATACAGCAGATACAGCTTGCCAACATACTTATTCTGCGAATGCTTATTTACGCGCCGATAATGGCGATATGGGCGATATGCAAGATAAATGCGTCCAGCGGGGAACTTACCGCCGCCACGGCCGTGGCCATAGTAGTGCTGGTTATATGCATAATTGCGCTTATGCTCACGGTTATGCCCAAATTCAGACTCATTCAGAAACTCACCGACAAACTCAACGGCGTGACCAGGGAAAACTTAACGGGCATACGCGTGGTGCGTGCATACAACGCCGAGGGTTACCAGCAGGAAAAGTTTGAAAAGGTGAACGACAAGATTACGAGAACGCAGCTGTTCACGGGCAGAGTGATGTCGCTGATGAACCCGCTGATGATGATTGTAATGAACGGTCTTACGCTTGCGATATACTGGATAGGCGCTTCGCTGATGAATGCGGGCGAGATACAGTACCAGACGATTGTGGCCTTTATGACGCTCGCCTCGCAGGTGGTAATGGCATTCCTCATGCTGCTTATGATGTTTGTGCTTATCCCCCGCGCGGAGGTTGCGGCAAGGCGTGTGAACGAAGTGCTGGACACCCCCCTCACCATCGCCGACCCCGAGACGGAAAAGCCCTTCACTGAGGAGGGTACGGTGGAATTCAGGAACGTAAGTTTCCGCTATCCCGATGCCGACGCGGACGTGTTCGAGCACATCTCATTCCGCGCGGAGAAGGGTCAGACGGTTGCCTTTATAGGCAGTACGGGCAGCGGCAAGTCCACCCTTATCAACCTTGTACCCCGCTTTTACGACGCCACCGAGGGCGAAGTTTTGGTTGACGGCGTGAACGTTAAGGATATGAAACAGAGCACCCTGCGCGACAAGATAGGTTACGTGCCGCAGAAGGGCATACTTTTTACGGGCAACGTAGCCGACAACATAGCGTTCGGCGGCAAGGCCGACCGCGCAGATATTGAAAACGCTGCAAAAGTTGCGGAGGCCGACTCATTCATACGCGAGATGGGCGGTTACGACAGCGCCATTTCGCAGGGCGGCAAGAACGTTTCTGGCGGACAGAAACAGCGCATTTCCATAGCCCGCGCCGTGGCGCAGAAACCCGAGATTATGATTTTTGACGACAGTTTTTCGGCGCTGGACTACAAGACGGACAAAAAGGTGCGCGAAAACCTTAAAGAGAGCATGAGCGGCGTGACAAACCTTATCGTGGCGCAGCGCATAGGCACAATTATGGACGCAGACAAAATTATAGTGCTGGATAACGGCAGGGCCGTGGGCGAGGGTACGCACAGCGAGCTGTTGCAAAGCTGCCCCGTCTACCGCGAGATTGCGCTTTCGCAGCTTTCAAAGGAGGAACTCGGACTATGAGACCTTCATTCAATTCGGGCGAAAAGCTTAAAAAGGGCGAATTCAGCAAGAACATAAAAAAGCTTGCAAAGTTCATGCGGCCGTACTATATACCCATAGCAGTCGCGCTGGTATTCACGATAGCGGCAACGGTGCTGTCCATATTTGCGCCGCAGATACTTTCCGACCTGGTTAACGTTATAACGGCAAGCTTTATGGCTCCGCCCATAAATATGAGCGAGCTTGCCCGCTTCGGCGTGATACTTATAATCTTTTATGTATGCAACGCGGTATGCACATACGTATCGGGCTTTATAATGACGACCATTTCGCAGCGCATGTGCAAGAATCTGCGCACGCAGATTTCCGAAAAGATAAACAGAGTGCCGCTCAGGTACTTCGACTCCCACCCCTACGGCGACACGCTCTCGCGCGTTACCAACGATGTGGACACGATAGGCAACTCAATGCAGCAGGCGGTATCGATGGTGGTACAGTCGGCGTGCATGCTTACGGGCGTACTCATCGCAATGTTCGTGACGAGCTGGCAGCTTGCGCTCACCGTACTCATAATAGTGCCCTTTATGGCCGTACTGCTGTTTGTGATAATGAAGTTTTCACAGCCTCAGTTCAGAAAGCAGCAGGACGAACTGGCCGTGCTCAACGGAAAGGTTGAAGAGAACTATTCGGGGCATATGGTGATAAAGGCGTTCAACGCCGAAGCGCTCACCAATGCCGACTTTGAATCTTCCAACGCAAGGCTGAAAAAGAGCACCTTCCTCTCGCAGGCGCTTTCGGGCATAATGATGCCTGCGATGACGTTCATTTCCTACTTTGCCTACGCCGCGGTATGCGTGGTTGCGGGCATAATGATTGCGGGAAAGGACGGCGGCGTGACTTACGGCACGCTTACGGCGTTCCTTGTATACGTAAACCTGTTCCAGAGTCCCCTTTCGCAGATAGCGCAGGCGGCAAACGTACTTCAGAGCGCGGCGGCAGCCAGCGGGCGCGTGTTCGACTTCCTTGAAGAGAGCGAACTCAGCGACGAGAGCAACAAGCCACGTCTGCTTGAAAACGGCGTGCGCGGCGAAGTGGAATTCAGACACGTACGCTTCGGCTACGACGAAGACAGAATTATAATACCCGACTTTTCGGCAAAAATTCAACCCGGCTGGAAGGTGGCGATTGTCGGACCCACGGGCGCGGGCAAGACCACTATGGTAAACCTTCTGATGCGCTTTTACGAGGTAAACAGCGGCGACATTTTAATTGACGGCGTATCGGTAAAGGATATGTCCCGCGAGGAAGTGCACGACCTGTTCGGAATGGTTCTGCAGGACACCTGGATGTTTGAAGGCACCCTGCGCGAGAACATAGTATATTCCAAGACAGCCACCGAAGAACAACTTAAAAAGGTATGCGAGGCGGCGGGCATTTCGCACTACATTGCAACGCAACCTGGCGGACTGGACCACTACGTTGAAAACGGCGACGAAATTTCGGGCGGACAGAAACAGCTGATAACCATTGCAAGAGCCATGATTGAAAACGCGCCCATGCTTATACTGGACGAGGCGACCTCCAACGTGGATACGCGCACCGAGGAGCTAATTCAGACGGCTATGGATGCGCTCACCCGCGGCAGAACGAGCTTTGTTATAGCTCACAGACTTTCCACCATAAAGAACGCCGACCTTATACTTGTAATGGACCACGGCAACATTGTGGAGCAGGGCACGCACGAACAGCTGATTGAAAAGGACGGTTTCTACGCAAAGTTATACAACTCGCAGTTTGCGGGAGAATAAAGTTTATGAGGCGTCCGCAGAGAGAGCGGGCATGCGGTAATTTTACCGCTGCGCGGGCGCAATTCATAATTTCCGTGCCTTATCGGTGCGGAAGGGGCCGCCGCGGCAAAAGCCGCGGCGGCTCTTTTTTTATCGCTTTTCCACAGTTATTTTGTCGGATTTTGACAAATTAAAGAAAAAGCCGTCGGAAAAGCCGGGTAATTTATATGCGGCGCGGCGCACATATCCACAGTGCTCTCCGCCTTTTCCACCATACGCCCGCCACCGCCGAAGGGGAGGAGGAGAGCCTATTTTGCCGCCAAAACACATATCTGCCGCGGCGCATATAGGGCTCAACCGCCGCAAACACGCATATATATTTTTTTACATATATTTCTTAGCGCATATTATTTTTAACGCATATAAAAATTTGATTTTTAATATATCCATTCATATGCGTGCCCCTCCACTTTTTACATATTGCATATGCATTAAACGGCAACCATAATTTTTTTCGCATATGCGTGTAAAAAACAGATTTTTTTACAATATGTGCACCGCCGTTTATATGCCCTCCTCCGCCGCCGATAATTTTGCCGCGACAGATGATATGCGCCGCAACAAATCTGCGGTAATTGCCACATATATGCCACCGTTTTGCCGCGACCCGTCATATGCCGCGGGCAATATATGCGTACCTTTTAATATTGTATTTCACACATATCACCCGCCGATAATATCAGCCGCAAAACATATGCATTGCGGCGGCAAAAAGGCTTATTTTATGCAATAAGACGCACATTACGCATATGACAGAAAACACGAAAAAATTACATAATTTTTTAGGTAATAAAAAAAACGGAGGAAGCGATTTTTTGCTCCTCCGCTGAAAAAAATTTCAATCAAAAAATTAAAGAGCCGCCAGAAAACTTACGACCGATATGC
This sequence comes from Candidatus Coproplasma excrementavium, assembly GCA_018715195.1. Classification (GTDB taxonomy): domain Bacteria; phylum Bacillota; class Clostridia; order Christensenellales; family Borkfalkiaceae; genus Coproplasma; species Coproplasma excrementavium. Next base: position 38,873 of record DVMA01000006.1, read on the forward strand.
ACAGCGAAATGGCCGCAAGCGCCACGAAAAAAGTTACGCCCTTTCTGATTTTGTTGAGGTTGACGGAATTTTTAAGCTTTAAATATTCCTGCTCCTCTTCGGGCGAGAGAGTGGATTCCGCCACAATGGGAAACCCCTTCGCCCCGTCATTTTCGCCTGACGATTCCTTCAGTTCTTTAAGGCCCAGGTAAACTTTCATATCTTCAATTTCCTGTCTTTTATCCATATTATCCTCCCCCGCGATGTATAAAAAATTGTAACATAAAAAATTTTAAAAGTCAACCGCAGATAAAAAACAGAAGGGTAAAAATCCGCAAAAAAATTCCGCGCCGTAAAAGACGCGGATTTTTTATAGACTATTTTTTATGTCGATTTCAGCTTATTTTTCGGCGGATATAATTTACAGAATGATGCAGATTACGCCGCCCTTGCCCTCGTTTACCATTCGGGTCATCGCCTTGCGCAGTTTTGCGCGGGTATCTTCCTGAATTGCGCCGACCTTTGCACCCAGCCCCTCCTGAACCATGGCTTTCAGAGATTTGCCGAACACATCGGTATTCCACGTCTCTTCGGGGTTGGTTTCAAAGCCGCTCATCATGCTCTTTACAAGGCTTTCGCTCTGGGAGGCCTCGCCCATTATGGGGCACACCTCGCCCGAAACGTCCACCCTTATCACGTGATAAGTGGGCGCGGACGCGCGCAGTTTTATGCCTACGGAGCTGCCCTGCTTTACAACCGAGGGCTGTTCGTAGCTTAAATCTTCCTCGGCGGGGGATACTATTCCGTAACCGTTGACGCGCGCACATTCAAGCGCGTCGCGCACTTTCGCATATCCCTTTTTGGCCTCAGATGCCGAACGAACGTACTTCATCAGCGTATATTCGCCGTCTATTTTGTCGCCCGCAATTTCGGAGAGCATTTCAAAGAATATTCCGTCGCGCTCGCGGCAGATGACCTTTGCCTCGGCCGCGGCATAGTTCACTTCCAGAGTGACTTCCGCCGACCAGTACTTCGTCTTTTCGGTAATAAGCGAAAGCGCCGAGGCGTCCTTTATTTTTTTTACATTCTTGCAGACCTCTGCCGTATGCGAAACGAGTTCTGCCACAGCGGAATTTTCCGCAGGCAGAAAGCGCATCCATTCGGGAATATCCACATTGACCGCACTGAGTGCAAATTCGCCCGAAAGGGCGGCGACAAGCGCGCCCAGGCGCTCATCCGTCCACTCACCGGGAGCTATGCAGGCGCAACCGTATTCCTTTCTTACGCCCTCGGCGTCCTCGGAAATTACTATAAAGGGCCTGCCCGCGGCCTCGGCAAGCACATCGCAGGAGGTATCCGCAAAAATTGCGGCGGCACTCTCCGCGCACAGCTCCTCCGCCGCCACGCCCGCATCCGCAAGGGCTGAAATAAGGCCGCCGTCGCCGCGCACCCCGACCGCGCCGCCCTTTAAAAGCGCGGACAAATCTTTACAAATTTCACTGTCCGTCATATCGTCCTCCGCATTTTGCCGCGCTTTGCTTTCAGTTTTGCCATCCGTGCCGCGGCTATACAATAATCTATTGCGCGGCGGAAATTTTTAGAACGGTTTTTGAACATAAAAAAGGCAGGGGAGTGCCCTGCCTTTGCATATTTTTAAATTTCACACGTGAGCAGCGCGTCCTTATAGAATGCGTTCATCTCCTCTCGCGTTTTGAAGTTTGCAAGGAAATAAGTGTTGCCCATGGCCGCGGCAAGGGCGTCGGGTATGCGGCCGATTTCCTTGATGTTTGCGGCATATATATGGGCCAATTGCTCATCCGAATACCTGAAGGGCTTGCCGTCGCGGCGGCCTGCATACGCACAGAAGAACCTTTCGCCCGTGGTTACAAGCGTGCTGTCATAGGCAATCATATCCGCCCATATCTTATACACGTCCGTGGAATTTGCGTAGTTCATCATATCGGGAGTAAAGCCGCCGCAGGGGCGCATATTTACTTCCAGCGCAATCACGTCGCCCTTTTTGCCGAGGAACTGGTCGGCAGTAAGGCGGAAAAATTCAAAGTGCACAAAGCGGCTCTTAACGCCGAAGGCCTTCACCGTGCGCCTGCCCGCGTCGCGCACGTCGGGGGCAAGCTCGTTTACTATATAATATATGCTGTTGCCATTGGTGTTTACTATATCCATTATGGAAAGGGGCGTAACGTTGCCCGTTTCAAACACGGGTTCGCCGCGGCTGTTTATTATCGCATCGTAGGAGTTGACTTCCGCCTGAACAAACTCCTCCATTATGTACTGCACGGGAGGCTTGGTATTGAGAAATTCCCTAAGCTCCTCGTCGGAGGAGAGCTTGTACGTATCATTTGCGCCCACGCCGTTATCAGGCTTTACTATTACTGGATAGCCGACGGTGGCTATGAATTCGCGGCAGGCCTCTTCCGAGGTGACCAGGCAGTAGCGCGCCGTGACAACGCCCGCCTTTTTGTAAAACTCCTTCATGCGGGACTTGCACTTTACCTTGGGCATATCTTCCGATTTGAAGCCCGTGCACACGTTGAAGTCCGTGCGCAGGCGCGCGTCCAGCTCCAGCCAGTATTCGTTGTTGCTTTCAATGAAATCTATGCGGCCGTACTTAAATGCAAAGTACGCGGCGGCGCGGTAGACCTCCTCATAATTTTTCAGCGAATACACCCTGTAATATTCTGCAAGATTTTCCTTTACCTCGGGTGCGAGGTTTTCATACGGGCAGTCGCCTATGCCCAGCACGTTGAAGCCGTTTTTCTTCAGTTCAAGGCAGAACTTGTAGTAATTGGTCGGAAAATTCGGCGAAATAAATATAAAGTTTCTCATTTTCATACCCTCCCCCGCTCGCCGCGGGAAATGGCGGCTTTCTGCCGCCTTATTACAAATATTTGCGACATATGTGCCGCTGTTTTTACTGCGGGCGACACATATACGCTTTGAAAGTCACTTTATTTAAGTCGCCGCGCGCAAGCTGCGCAAGTAAAAGAATGCAAAATAAGTCCGACAGCATTGAATGGCACATATATGGCACCCAATGCCAAAAACTAATCGCCGAGAATTTTAGGCAGAAAATATGCGGCCTGCGCAAACCACCAGTTCCAGTCGTGACGTACGTCCGTACCCCAGAAGTCCACCCAGGCGTTTATGCCCTTGCTCTTTAAAATTTCGGCAAACGCCGAAGTGCTTTCCAGCGTTTCGTTTTCCCACGCGCCGCGGCCTACGCACAGCACTATGCGACCCTGATTGTACTTTTGTATATACGGATGGTCCTGCGGCATTCCCGCTATGAACTGCTGGGGCGAATTCATATAAGTCAAATCGTCGTGATAGTCGCCGAAGCAGTATTCGTTTGTATAGAGTCCGCTGAGGCACAAGAGCGCGTCGAACACGTCGGGATAGCGGAAAAACAGCGTGGCGGCGTGCAGTGCGCCAAGGCTTAACCCCTCGGCCATGAAGCGTATTTCCCAGCCGTTGGCGCGGGTATTGATATCTGAAAAGAGGGGCACAGCCTCCTCCATTATGAACTTTATCCAGCGTTCGTGCAGCTCTATGCGGGCGCGCGGGTCACCGTATCCCGTAAGCGTCTGGTTGTCCAGACTGTCTATGGTGAACACCTGAATACGGTCTTCCTCGATATAGGGCGCGTAGACATCGAGCATGTGCAGGTCCTCAAACTCGTAGAACCTGCCGCCCTGACAGGGTATTGCAAGCACGGGCTTGCCGCGCGTGCCGTACACCTTGTATTCCATATCTCTGCCGAGGTTGTGGCTGTAAATTTTTCCGTACGATATTCTCATAACTCTTTCCGCTTTTTACGTTTGCATGCTGCGCCGCAATAAAGTTTTTTATTCGGGGGCGTAGCCCAGCGCCGTCATGAATACTGGTATCTGCTGCTGCCACGAGGCCTCGCAATGGGTGCCGCCGGGCACTATGCGGGAGGTGACGTAGACCCCCTTTTCAATCAGCTCTGAGGTGACGTCCGCGAAAAATTTGCGCTGGCCTTCGTGATTTTTGAATTCGCGGCTGCCGTAGTCCATATAAATCTGTGTGGGACGCCCGAATTTTGCACGAGTGAGGAAGGAAGGCGTGCCGCCGCCTACCCACAGACTGGGCGAAAGCGCGGCCCCGCGCGAGAACCAGCGGCCGTATACGGAGAGCGCGTAAAGCGTCATAAGTCCGCCCATTGAACTGCCGCCGATGGCTGTATTCAGTCTGTCGGAGAGGGTGAGAAAGTTGGCGTCTATATACGGTTTGAAAACTCCCACCAGCCAGTCCATATATTTTCTGCCGTTGCCGCGGATGAATGTGCCGTCGGGCAGGGTGAAGTTTATGGGGGAGTACTCCTCCAGTCTGCCGTTGCCGACGGTATTGCACTCCACGGCGGCAATTATGATTTTTGTGTTGGTGTAGTCGAGATATTCGCCCAGTCCCCAGCTCTTGCCGAAGGTGGCCTCCTCGTCATAGAAGAGGTTGTGTCCGTCGAACATGTACATTACGGGATAGCGGCGGTCCTCCTCGCCGTAGCCGACGGGGAGATATACGTATGCCCTGCGAGTGCGCTCGCCCGTGAGCGTGGGGATAGTTATATCCCATTCTTTAACCATTTTAAAGCCTCTGAAATCTAGTGTAAGTTGCTTTTTTAAGTCGCGGCGGTCGCCATTGTCGGCGTCAAAGGCCCTGCAGTGTCAGATTGTATCTTCTGCAGAAATTCCCGCCTTGTCGGCGAGGAAGGCAAGCACGTCGCGGCAGGCGGCCTGCCTGCACGTATCGTTGAGTATTTCGTGGCGCGCGCCCGAGTACAGCTTTAACTGCACATCGGCAAGCCCCGCCTTTTTGTATTTATTATACACCTTTTCCACACCCTTGCCATAGTCGCCGACGGGGTCGTCCTCGCCCGATACTATCAAAAGGGGCAGGTATGCGGGAACTTGCGCGAACGCACTCTCCGAGCACGCCTTTTTCATTATGCCGAACAGCCCCATGTATCCGCCGCACGTAAAGCCGAAACCGCACAGCTCGTCGGCCATGTAGGCGTCCACGTTGCCCTCGTCTGCGGAGAGCCAGTCGTACGCGGTGCGCGCGTGCGGAATGCGCTTGTTGTATGCGCCGAACGCAAGCGAGGCTATGAAGTTACTCTTTTTATCGTACCCGCGCAATCTGCCGACAGTTGCGGCGAGAGAGCGCGCGAAAGCAAGCAATGCGGGGCTTTTGTAGCCCGTACCCATTATCACCGCGCCCGACAAATCTCCGCCGAAGCGGGCAATGTATTCGCGGCAGAAGAACGAACCCATGCTGTGGCCGAGCACGAACACGGGGACATCGGGCACAGACTCGGCTGCGCGCAGGGTAAGCGAGCGGATATCCTTTAAAATGAATTCCTCGCCGTCCTTGGGGAAGTGTCCCCTTTCGCTCTGCGCGGCCGTGCCGCCGTGACCGAGATGGTCCTCCGCGCACACCAGAAAGCCGAGCGCCGCGGCGCTTTCGGCAAACGGTGCGTAGCGTGCGCCGTACTCCTCCATTCCGTGAATTATCTGCAGAATGGCGCGCGGCCTGCCCTGCGGTCTCCACAGTGTTGCGTGAACGGTATGCATTCCGTCCGAAGAAGGATAAAACAGGTCTTCCATTATTTAAATTCCCCTTATCATAGCGCGCAAAAACGGCGATAGTTGCCGCATATATGCGCCTCTTTTGCCATATGAGGCAAATTTTTCCCTTAACGGCACAGATACTGTGCCTGAGTACGGCGGCCGAAATTTTTTCAGCTGCCCGCAATAAGTTTTTATATATTATACCACCCGCGCGCGATAAATGCAACAATATGCGCCGCACACCGCATTCGGGCAGTTTTACACAAGATTTTTGAAAAGTTCGAGATTTTTCGGCGAAATAGTGCGCTCTCCGCGCTCGATTTCGTGCACGCCGTTGCAGATAATGCTGTTGAGCGGACCGTCAGCGCCCTTCTTCTTTGCATAGGCGAGCGCCGCGCCGTTTATGAAGTCAATTTCGCACAGTCTGCCCGCGGCCAGGTCGCAGTACATTCCCGAAACTATGTCGCGGTGCTTTTTCATTGCAAGCGGTATTATCATATAGGACAGCCATTTTGTGAAAGGTCCGCGGTAGCCGAGTATTTTTTCCACGTTGTGGCCCTGCACTTTAGCGGGGCGTATGCCGCAGACCTTTGCCATGTCAAAGCACTCTTTAAGCACCGCCTGCGCCACTTTTCTTGCATACTTATTATCGCAAATCTGTCCAAAAGTCAGCCCTGTAAGCGCCGAAATGCCCGAAAAAGCGCAGTTTATGGTGAGTTTTGACCACCTTGCGCCCACAAAATTTTCTTCCACGGTGACCTTGCCCATCAGGCTCAAAAGATTTCTGACGTCCTCAAGCCTGTTGCATTTGCCGAAAATTGTGCCGAGAGCAAATTCCAATGCGTCCGTGCGGGTGGTCAGCCGCGCGCTGCCCTTGCCCAGAAAGGTAGCTCCCCAGGAAACGGCACAGCCGCAGCAGCGTTCCTTGCCCACGATTTCACCGACAAGAGGTTCGGGCAGACCGTTCTGTGTGGTGCATACCACTCCGTCCTCCGCAAGATATGGCGACAGAAATTTAAGAATTTCGGCGTTGTGACGCTGTTTGGTCATGAGGAAAATGACGTCGTATTCCCCCTCCATCTCCTCGGGCAGGTACGCCTTTACGGGCACGGTGAATTCAGCCTCGCCCACAATGTGCGCGCCGCCCGACCTGAGCGCCGCTATATGCTCCCTGTTGCGGGAAATAAGGTCAATGCTGCCGCCGTTTTTTGTTATGTATGCGCCGAGCACCGTACCCATTGCGCCCGCGCCGTAGATTGCCGCCCTCATTTTTTATTCTCCTTTCTGCGTTCCTTGCCCGTGATTATCTTTCTGAGTCCGCTGAAAAATCTGCCGTTGCACATATCCACAAACCCGTGCGCCTGCGCGAGGTTGAAACCCGCGTACTGCATTGCCGAACGCACGCTTATGTAGCGGAACGTGAGCAGAGCCTTGTTCTTTTTGCCCGTGCAGTACCAGTCGGCAATGCGGTATATTAGCCGCCCCGTTACGCCGTTTGCACGCTTTAAATCAATCAGCGGGCTGTGCAGAGTGATTACCTCCCTGCCCACGGGCTGGGGCGCGGGAGATGCGGTCTTGTCCTTTGCCATAACGTAGGCAATAAGCCGTTCGCGCAAGGCAATACCTGCACCCGCGGAGGGCGCGCTCTGACCGTTTATCTGAATTACCGAATAAAGGCGTATATCGCGCGAGGAAGAGCCTACGCCTATGCCGTATTCACCGCCATATATGGCGAAACTATGCGTATTTTCGTCGAATATCCGCAGCACGTTTTTGTTGAGCGGAATGAAGATAACCTGCTCCTGCCCCGGCTGGAGATATACCTTTTTATACCCCATAAGTTTTTTTACGGGAGTGCATACGCCGCAGTCGGGAAGGTACACGTACACCTGCGCCACCTCTGCGCCTGCGGTAAAGCCGATATTTTTTACCCTGAACGCCACGCCGCTCTCCGTTGCGCTTAAGCGCGAGTACTCGAACTGCGTATAGGAAAGGCCGTGACCGAAGGGATATTTTACCGCAACTTCCGCCGCGTCGTACCAGCGATAACCCACTAAAATATCCTCTTCGTAGCGGCATATGTAGGGGTCTTTTGCGTATTCCGCGCCGCAGGGTACATCTTCATAGGAGATGGGGAAGGTCTGCGCGAGCTTGCCGCAAGGTACGGCACTGCCGCAAAGAAGGTCGGCAACAGCGCCGCCCGTTCCCGCGCCGGTGAGAGGCATATACAGCACCGCGGCACAGCTTTCGTCCCAGGAGGTATCCACAGCCGAACCCGAGAACAGCACTACTATCGGGTGAACGCCCTCGGCCGCGAGCGCGCTCAGAAGTTCCGTCTGGCAGGCGGGCAGCAGCATATCTTCCCTGTCGCCGCCCTCGGCGTCGTCCATATCCGAAAGGCCGACAAACACGACCGCGTGTTCGGCCGTCTTTGAAAGTTTTACCGCCTCGGCAATAAGTTTTGCGTTGCGGCGGCCGTCACTCTGATAGCCGCGGGCAAAGCCCGTAACCACGAAGCGGCTGCGCAGACAGGAGAGAATATCGTCCGACGCGTTGAAATTGACCTTTGCCGAACCGCCGCCCTGAAGGTGAGGGTTGACGCACAAATCGCCTATGACCGCCACGGACGAGCCGCCGCGTATGGGCAGAACGCTGTTTTTTAAAAGTACGGCGCAGTTCTGCGCGGCCGTGCGCGCAAGCGCGAGGTGAGCCGACATATCGCACGGCGGCTGCGCCGCGCGGGAGTACTTCTGCGCAAAGGCGGCTATGCGGTTGACGCAGCTGTCAATCTCCTCCTCGGCAAGGTTGCCCGAAAGCACGGCATTTTTTAGCTGTTCGGCGGAAAAGGCACAGCGGGGCATCTCTATATCCTCACCCGCCTTTACGCCCGCAACGCGGTCGCTTGTGCCCGTCCAGTCGGAAATGACTATGCCGTCAAAACCCATTCGCAGCGGAGTATGTCCGAAATAAGCCACTTGTTTTCCGAACAGAATTTATCGTTGAGCTTGTTGTAGGCCGTCATTACGCAGGCCACTCCGCCCTGCGTTACAGCCATTTCAAAGGGAACGAGGTACACCTCTCTGAGGGCGCGTTCAGATACTTCTGAAGAGTATATGGTGCGGGCAAATTCGCGTCCGTTTACGGCAAAGTGCTTTACGCACGCCGCCGTGCCCGTGCTCTGCACGCCCTGAATGTACTGCGCGGCAAGACTGCCCGCAAGGTATTCGTCCTCGGAAAAATATTCAAAATTTCTGCCGCAGAGAGGGTTGCGCTTTAAGTTTACGCCGGGGCCGAGCAGTACGTTTACGCCTGCGGAGGCCGCCTCCTCGCCGAGGGCTGTGCCAACGGCGTACACAAGTCCGCCGTCCCACGAGCAGGCCAGCGCAGAGAGCGAGGGAAAGCCCGTTGCGGGAAGGGTATTTTCCATTTCCGAGCGGTTGCCGTTGCCCGCCTCTATCCTGAGGCCTGAAGGGCCGTCGGCAAAGCGCACGGAGGGTACCCCGCGGGAGGAATAGTCCTGCGTGGTCCAGAAGTCGCGACCGCTTAAAAGTGCGGTCTTTTCATTGAGATTGAGGCGGAGTGAAGGCAAAGTCACGCCGCGGGGTTCATTTGTATTCATACGAAAATTTTACCACAACGGCGAAACAATTGCAATATTAACGCGCCCATTTATTTCACCGCCGACAGTTATGCACAAAAAATTTACATACCAAAGTACATACGGGCGCGCCACGCACAAATACGGATATCGCGGATACGAAAATTGTTGCCGCACGCATATATTACTTTGCAGGCGGGCATACTAGCTAACAAGGAGATGAAACGCTTATGTTGATTGCAAATTTTGTTGCGTATATTCTGTGCATAGTAGGCGCACTCAACTGGGGTCTTTACGGCATATTCAACTTCAACCTTGTAAGCTGGATATTCGGCGGCCCCCGCACGGCGGGTTCGATTACGGTATATATCATTATTGCCGTAGCCGCACTCTGGCTTATACTCTCGCCCATCATTTCGGGCTGGGGCTTAAGACTTTCCCGCCGCGACGACATGCGCGAAGCTAACTAAAAAGCGCAAACCGCGCCGCCACGGCGGCGCTCTACATAAAAAGTTCAGGCAAAAATATGCAATGGGCGGCACATATGTGCCGCCCATTTGCTTTTAAAAGCGGCGGG
>DVMA01000049.1 GCA_018715195.1 Candidatus Coproplasma excrementavium
AGAATTGCCGCGCCCGCCTTCAATGTTAAAGCATATATTGAATTTACAGAATTTACCGCTGCCATACCGAATAACAAAAAATAAAACTGCCCACAATAAGTTTCGGAGGGCAGTTATGCAATTTGAAGATACAAAAACCTATTTGAATCTTGCACGCAGTTTTGCCGGCGAATCGCAGGCGGGAATGAGATATCAGCTTGCGGCAAGGCTAGCCACACAGCAGGGCTATGTTACGCTTGCGGATACCATTCGCACCCTTGCGAAGAATGAAACGGTACACGCGCGCAGATTTTTTGAAGAACTTTCCAAACGAGGCAAAAATCTGGACAACATCGACATTGATGCAGGTTACCCTTTCCACGGAGGCGATTTGCAGGAGTGCCTGCGCGTTGCGGCTTTGGACGAGCGTGCGGAACACAGCAAAATTTATCCTGCATTTGCGGCCGAAGCCAGGGAAGAGGGCTTTGAGGATATAGCGGCGCTTTACGATTTGGTGGCTAACGTAGAAAAGCGGCACGAAATGATTTTTAATTACCTTTACGAGGCATTTAAAAACGGCACGCTTTTTTCCAATGAAACGCCAATGCTGTATATATGCAGCGAATGCGGCTATATGCACACGGGCACCAAGGCGTGGGATGTTTGCCCGCTTTGCAAGAGTTCGCAGGGGTATACCGAACTGCATTTGCCCTTCGAAAAGGAGAAAATATGAAAAAGGCTAATGAAAATTCAGTCAAAAACGGCAAGGCAAAGAGCTGCGGCCAGAAGAGCGGTTCAAAAGAAACCAAAAACTGCAAGTAAGTTTTTCAGCCGCGATGACCCCGAAGGCAGTTACACGGGCGTACCAGCGGACGGCGGCAAGCCATTGCAGGACGCAGACGACCTTTAACCAAAAAGGTTATTTAACTGAATAAATACTTTCAGGGTTGCAAAAAGATGGCGAACGGAATTTTTCCGTTCGCCATCTTACCTTACAGATGTCTTATAACTCTTGCAGGGTTGCCTGCAATGACCACATTGTCGCCGAAGCTCTTGGTTACGACCGAACCCGCGCCGACGACCACGTTGTTGCCGAGCGTTACGCCGGGCAGAATTCTTGCTCCGCCGCCTATCCACACATCGTTGCCTATGGTTACGGGACTGCCGTATTCCAAACCGGATATGCGCACCTCCCTTTCAAGCGGGTGTGCGGCGGTGTAGATGCCCGCCTGCGGCGCGATGAGGCAGTTGTCGCCTATTGTGACTTTGCACACATCGAGAATGACCACGTCATAGTTGGTGAAGAAATTTTCGCCAACTTCAATATTCTTTCCGTAATCGCACCAGAATCCGCGGCCGAGCACGGCTCTTTTGCCGCATTTGCCGAGCAGTTCGCGGGTGAGGGAGTCCCTCTCCCCGTCGGAAAGAAAGCCGAAGTTGAGCTTTTCGCACAGCGAGATTGCACGCCTGTGCGCGGCCGAAAGCTCCGCGTCAGACGCGCGGTAAAGCTTACCCGCAAGCATTTTTTCTTTTTCCGTCATATATCCTCTATAGCGGCCAAATGCCGCAGATAAAAATTGTTCAGCCCCATTGATTGCGGCATATATGCGGTTCAATCGACCGCCGCATTAAAATGCAAAACACGCTGTTCGCGCCATATATGCGGGGTAATCTGAAAATTCATTACATCGCTCGCTGAAAACGCATACGGTGCAAAATGAGGTAATTGCGGCATATGTGCGGAGCAATTACAGAATGCTGTCTATAAATTCTTCGGGGTTGAATTTTTCCAGGTCGCCTATCTTTTCGCCCGTGCCAACGAACACGACGGGAATTTCCAACTCGCCGCACAGCGAAATTACAAAGCCGCCCTTTGCGGTGGAATCGAGCTTGGTGAGCACTATGCCGTCCAGGTCTACGGCCTCGTCAAACATGCGCGCCTGGTTTACCGCGTTGTTGCCCGTGGTTGCGTCCAGCACGAGCAATTTATACACATTGGCCTGCGGATATTCCCGCGATACCACGCGGGAAATCTTTTTGAGCTCCTCCATGAGGTTTGCCTTTACGTGCAGTCTGCCCGCCGTGTCGACGAGCACGACATCCGTGCCCTTTGCTTTTGCCGAGGAAAGCGCGTCAAAGACCACTGCGGAGGGGTCGCTGCCCTCTTCGTGCTTGACTATGCGCACGCCCGCGCGCTCCGCCCATACAGTCAGCTGGTCAGCGGCCGCCGCACGGAAGGTATCTGCCGCGGCAACTGTTACCGTCTTTTTGTTGCGGAGGAAATAGTCGGCAAGCTTGCCGACCGTGGTAGTCTTACCTACGCCGTTTACGCCTATGAGCATTATCACGGCGGGGTACTTGATTTCGGGCACCTCCGCACGGGTGAGGGTGTCTTCAAGAATGTCTTTGAGAAGGTTTACCACATACTCCTCATCCTTTAGCTTTTCCTTTTTCGCCTCGGCGCGAAGCTCCTCCACCGTCTCCTCCGCGCAGGTCACGGATATATCTGCGGAGATGAGCACCTCTTCCAGGTCCTCGTAGAATTCGTCGCCTATCTTATTGCGCGTGAACAGCGCCTTTATTGCGCCGCCGAGCGTTTCCTTCGTCTTTTTTAAAGCGTCCTTTATTTTAGAAAAAATTCCCATACATCACCTTGCGCCGCCGCGGCGGCAAAAATTATTTTATGCACGCTGTCAAACGCGGCATATATGCGCATAAACGCATTAAAAGTTTTGCGGCAGAACTGCCGCAAAACTTTAAAAAACTATTTACATTACCGTGTCGCCGCCCAGTTTCTGCTCCACTTCGGAAAGTTTTACGGAGACTATTTTGGATACGCCCTTTTCCTCCATGGTTACGCCGAAGAGGTTATCGGCATTTTCCATTGTGGGCTTGCGGTGGGTTATGACTATGAACTGCGTCTGCGAGGAGAACTTTTTGAGGTATTTTGCGTACCTGCCTACGTTTGCCTCGTCCAGCGCGGCCTCGATTTCATCGAGCACGCAGAAGGGCATGGGGCGCATGCCTATGATTGCAAACAGTATTGCAATTGCCGTAAGCGCGCGTTCGCCGCCCGAAAGAAGGGAAATTTTTGTAAGCTTTTTGCCGGGAGGGCAGGCCACGATTTCCACGCCCGCATCCAGCGGGTCTTCGCAGTCGGTATAGTCGAGTTCAAGTTCCGCACGGCCGCCGCCGAACAGCTCCTTGAACGTCTGCTTGAAGTTTTCGTTTATCTTTTCAAACCCCTCGTTGAAGATGCGCAGCATCTCCTGCCTTATCTCGTCCAGGGCGACGTTGAGGTCGTCTATGGCCTTTTCCATATCGGCCTTGTCGGAGGCCATCTTGTCGTAGCGCTCCTTGACCTCCTTATACTCCGCAACGGCGTTGGGGTTGATTGCTCCGAGCATTGTTATCTGCCTCTTGAGCGAGGAAGCCGTGCTTGCCGCGGAGGATATGTCGAAGTCCTCCACCTTATATTTAAGGCAGCCTTCATACTCCTCGCCGTACTCTTCGAGTATGCGCTGCTGCATGTTTTCCAGGTCGGCGTCCAGTTTGGTGAGCGCTATCTGCTGGCTGTTGCGCTTGTCGGTGAGTTCCTGTATGCGTCTGTGCAAATCAAGCCTTTCGGAGTCGGTCTGCTTTATGCGCTCGTTGAGGGCGATTTTGTTTTCGGTAGTCTGCTTTATGCGCGCGCGGATGTCGTCCACTACCGCCTGCTCCTGCTCGGTGAGGGCGGAGTGCTCGGCCTGGCGGTTGAGCTCTTCCAGCTCCCTCTCTATGTCGGGTATGGCGGCGCGGGTGCGCGCTATCTTCTGAATTAAGTCTTCCTTTTCGTTCTTGAGCCTTTCGGTGTTTTCCTTGCCCGAACGCACCGCCGTCTCCAGCGAGGCCTTTTCGACGCGCGCGGCGTTCAGCTCTTCCAGCTTTTCGTCGCGGCGCTTTACAAGCACGTCGTACTGCGTGGAGATGTTCTCTATCGCGGAGGACGCTTCGGTCGAGCGGCTGTTGAGGTCGTTTGCGCCGCGGGTGGTTTCGCTGTACTTATCGTCCAGCGCGGCAAGACGCGAACTTATCATCTGTTCGGTCTGGGAGAATACCGAGAACCTGCTCTCTTCGGCGGAGAGCTGTTTTAAGAGGTTTTCGGAGAGCTGCTCGTTTGCGGCGAGGTCGGCGCGCGAGGTCTGGAAACGTTCGCGCAGGTTTTCGAGCGCGGCGGTGCGCTTTACAAGCTCCGCCTGCGACTTTTCGCGCATGTTTTCGGCGCGGGTGAGCGCGCTCTTCTTTTCGGCAATGCTCTCTTCAATCTCCTTGATTCTGCGCTCGCCCGCGAGCAGGTTGCCCGCGTTGTCCTTGCGCGAACCGCCCGTCATAGAGCCCGAGCTGTTGATTACATCGCCGTCCAGCGTAACGATTTTGAACGCGCGGGGATAGCGGCGGGAAATCTGAGTAGCGCTCTCTATATCATCGCACACGAGGGTGTTGCCGAGCAGATATCTTATTACGTTATCGAATTTTTTATCGTATTCAACGAGGTCAACGGCAAAACCTATCGCGCCCTTTTCCTTTATGGCCGAGCGTATGCTGGGGCCTTCGGTACGGGGAGCGAGCGCCTCCACGGGCAGGAAGGTGACCTGACCGCCGCGAGTGCGCTTGAGGTGCTCTATGAGCGCCTTGGCGTCGTCGCGGGTCTTGGTGACCACGTTCTGCATTGCGCCGCCGAACGCCGTTTCGATTGCAACCTCGTATTCGCCAGATGTGGAAACTATGTCGGCAATAAGACCCTGAATTTTTGAGGATATGTCGGGGTTGGACTTGGCGTCCGTCATCAGCCTCTTCACGGAGAAGATGTAGCCGTCGAACCTGTCGCGCAGAGCCTTGACGGTGGCCAGGCTGTCGTTTAAGCTGGAAATCTGCGAGCGGGCGTCGTACGCTCTGCGGGTGTAGGTCTGAACGGCCTCCTCGCACTCGCGCACGGCCTGCTGAGCCTTTTCCATGGTATCGTTTTCCGAGGAAATGAAGTCGGAAATTTCGCCGTGTTTTTTTACGCTTTCGTCGTATTCGTTGCGGAAGTTTTCGCGCGAGGCCTTTATTTCGGCAAGCGTGGACTGAACTTCGGCAAGACGCTCGTTGAGAAGTTCGCGCTGCGCCTCTATCGAGCCCATGTTCTTGTTGAGGTCTGAAAGGTCGCGGAAGGTCTCCATTACCTTCTTTCTGTTCTCGTCCGTCATTGCCTCGAACTGGCCTATCTCGCGGGAGAGTTCGGAAAGTTCGGTCTCGGCTGCGGCGCACTGGGCGGCGAGTTTTTCCGCTCTGTCCGAATTTTTCTGGCTGTAAGATTCGGCGCGGCGGATTTCCCTTTCAATGTCGTCTATGCGCTGGGAGGAAAAGGTTACGTCCTCCTGCGCGGCGCGCAGTTTTTCCTTTACGGAGTTGGCCTTTTCCTGAAGAACCTTGCCCTCGCCCGTCTTCTGCTGCAGGCCCACGGTGTAGCGCAGCAGCCTTTCGTTGAGTTCGGCAAGGTCGGCATCCGCGCCGCTGACCGATTCGCGGCACTCCTCGTACTCGTGGAGAACCTGCTCGGAACGGGCGGTGAGTTTTTCTATTTCTTCGGCGCAAGCGTTGATTTTATCGGTAATCTTCTGCTTGCGCTCGGCACTGGTATCGTGCTGATATATGTATGAATTGATTTCGCAGGTGCGCAGTTTGTCGTACAGCTCTTCGTACTTTATGGCGCTCTCCGCGGCCTTTTCAGCGGGGCCGAGCTGACGCTCAACCTCGTGCATGCGCTGCAGGAATACGTACAGATTGTCGCGCGCGGAGGCGAGCTTGCGCTCTGCATCGGCCTTGCGTTCCTTGTATATGGAAATGCCCGTGGCCTCTTCGAATATGGAGCGTCTGTCCTCGGGCTTGGCGTTCATTATCATTTCAATTCGGCCCTGACCGATTATCGAATAGCCCTCCTTTGCGGCGCCCGCGCCGTGCAGAAGTCCCGTCAGCACCTTCATTCTCGAGGGCTGGCGGTTGAGCAGATATTCGCTTTCGCCGCTGCGGTAAAGGCGGCGGGTCATCTCCACCTCGTCGCAGTCGATGTCGAATATGCGGGAGGTGTTGTCGAAGGATAGCGTTACCTCGCAAAAGGATGTGGGACGGCGCTTTTCGGTGCCGTTGAATATGACGTCGAGCATCTGCGAACCGCGCATCATCTTTGCGGACTGTTCGCCCAGAACCCAGCGGATGGAGTCGGCAACGTTGGACTTGCCGCAGCCGTTGGGGCCGACTATGCAGGTTACGCCGTCCGAAAGGGGTATAACCGTTTTATCCGCAAAGGACTTGAACCCGACGAGTTCGATTTGTTTGAAAGTAACCATAAAATACCTTGCACTGCCTGCGGCGTTGCCGCCCGCAGTTCCCAAGGAGCCGAACGCCGCTAAAGCGCGCTCCGTTAAAATATTTTTAAGGGCAAATGCAGATTGCCCCGCATATATGCCGCAATTAACAAGTTTTACGCCGATTTTAGCCGCAGATTTTGCGAATACAGAGGCGCATTTGTAAAAAACGCACGCCCACGCCCGCAAAAGACAGAAAAGTGCGTCGGACGAAAGGCAAATTTTAACCTTATAGCACAATTAAGCCGCACATATGCCGCAAATACGGCCTTATTCAGCCCTTTTTCAGCCCGTCAAGCGCGCTCTTTGCGGCAAGACGCTCGGCCTCGGACTTGCTTTTGCCTTCGCCGAAGAACGTGCGGCCGCATACGCTGACTTCGCTTGAAAATTCGGGCTTGTTTTCCGTGCCGCCCGTGCGGCGGGTGGAATACTCGGGCAGTTTCTGCCCCTTACCCTGCACGTACTCCTGCAATTCGCCCTTGAAGTTGCGCGGTGCGGATACGTGCGCTGCGAGCAGAGTGCGGTTTACAAACTTTTCCGCCGCGGCATAGCCGCCGTCGCAGAAGATTGCGCCGCATACCGCCTCGTACACGGATGAGAGCGCCTTTTCGCCGACATCGGCAACGCCCTTTACTATAAACGAGGGCAAGTCCAGTTCCTCAGACGCGCATTTGAGCGGCGCGTGCGAAACGAGTTTCTGGCGGCGCATAGTCATTTCGCCCTCACTGCCGCCCTCGCCGTAGAGATGACTTGTAACCACAAGCTGAATGACCGCGTCGCCGAGGAATTCAAGCTGTTCATAGTTCTCCCTCTGCGAGGCGGAGGAATGGGTGAGCGCCCTTTTCAAAAGCTGTTTATTTTTGAATCTGTACCCCAGCTCCCTTTCGAGCGAGGCGAAAGACGTGTTTTTTTCGTTCACTTTACTCTTCTTTGGGTATGAGGTTATCCCAGTCCACGCGGGAGAGCATATCCTCTACCTTGCCTATGAGATTGCCGCGGTAGATGTTTGCGGCGTTTTCTATGGACGCGGTTATGGTGCGCGCCTTGGAGGAGCCGTGGCTCTTTATTACCACCTTCTTCACGCCGAGCAGCAGCGCGCCGCCTACGGCCTCGAAGTCCAGTCTTGCGCGCATGCGCCTGAACCCCTTCATGAGGAAAAGACTGCCTATCTTGGAAGAGAGCGAGCTTGTGGCCTCCTTTTTGAGTACGGAGAGAATGAGCTTGCCGCATCCTTCTATTGACTTGAGCGCAATGTTGCCCGAAAAGCCGTCGCATACGGCCACGTCAACGTCGCCTATCATTATATCCCTGCCCTCTATGTTGCCCTCGAAGTTGATGACGTCCATCTTTTTGAGGAGCTGATAGGTCTGCTGGTGCAGAGGGTCGCCCTTGTGCTCTTCCGTGCCGTTGTTGACAAGGCCGACTTTGGCGTTGTTTATGCCGAAGCCCGCCGAAGCGTACGCGGAGGCGAGCACGGCGAACTGGCAGAGCATTGCGGGCTTGCACTCGGCATTTGCTCCGCAGTCGCACAGCAGAGTGTAGCTGCCGCGGATGTTGGGTATTGCGGGGCAGAGCGCGGGACGCTTTATGCCGCGTATTCTGCCGAGAATGAGCTGTCCCGCCGCAATGGTTGCGCCGGTCGAACCTGCGGTTACAAGACCTGCGACTTCCGCATCGTTTTTGAGCAGGCGGAACGACCTTACAAGCGAAGATTCGTTCTTTCTTATGGCCTCGGTGGGGATATCGTTCATATCTATCACGTCGCGGCAGTCCATTATTTCAAGGCGGGCGGCGTCGTAGTTGTACTTTGCCAGCTCGGCCTCGATAACCTCCTGTCTGCCTGCGAGAATGATGTAGAGTTCCTTATCGTTTTCAAGAGCCTTAACCGCGCCCTCTATGGGAGCGGCGGGCGCGTTATCTCCGCCCATTGCGTCAACTAAAATTTTAATCATAAATTTCCTCTTTCAGGTTGCCGGGCGGTGCGCGGCAGATTAAAAACTATGAAGGCGCGCGCTTTGCAGAATACTCCGCCGATAAAAAGCGCATATTCTTCGCAAAAGCAGGCGTGTCTGCAAAAATTTTGCAGAATGCATACAGCAAAGGCGCGCGTCCGAAAGAAAAATCAGTACTGAAGGTTGCCCACCGTTCTGGGGAAGGGAAGCACGTCCCTTATGTTGCTTACGCCCGTTAAATACATGATGAGCCTTTCAAAGCCGAGGCCGAATCCTGAGTGAACGCAGCCGCCGTAGCGTCTCAAATCGGTGTAGAACTCATAGTCCTCTGCCCTGAGTCCGCACTCGCGCATGCGCTGTTCAAGCACGTCCAGTCTCTCCTCCCTCTGGCTGCCGCCGATGAGCTCGCCTATGCCGGGCACGAGCAGGTCGGAGGCCGCAACGGTCTTGCCGTCGTCGTTCAGGCGCATGTAGAACGCCTTGATTTCCTTTGGATAGTCGGTGAGGAACACGGGCTTTTTGTACACCGTTTCGGTGAGGTATCTCTCGTGCTCGCTCTGAAGGTCGCAGCCCCATTCAACGGGGTATTCAAACTTTTTGCCCTTGGCGATTGCGTCCTTGAGAATTTCTATCGCCTTGGTATAGGGCAGACGCACAAATTCGCCGCCCTTGAGCGCCTCGTACCTGTCCTTGAGTTCGGGGCACACTCTTTCGGTGAGGAAGTCAACCTCGAACGCGCACGTTTCGTGAACGTACTCGGCGACGGACTTGACCATTGCCTCGGCCACATCCATATCTCCCGCAAGGTCGCAGAAAGCCATTTCGGGCTCAATCATCCAGAATTCGGCGGCGTGGCGTGCGGTATTTGAATTTTCCGCGCGGAACGTGGGGCCGAAGGTATAAACGTTGGAGAACGCCATTGCAAAGGTTTCAACGTCCAGCTGACCCGATACGGTGAGCGCCGCGCGCTTGCCGAAGAAGTCCTTGGAAAGGTCGGTTTCGCCGGGCTCTAAGGTGGTTACCCTGAACATTGCGCCCGCGCCCTCGCAGTCCGAACCCGTGATTATGGGCGTGTGAACGTAGACAAAGCCGCGCTCGTTGAAGAATTTATGAATGGCGAAAGCCGCCTGGGAGCGTATGCGGAACACCGCGCCGAAAAGGTTAGTTCTGGGGCGGAGATGGGCAATTTCGCGCAGGAATTCTGCCGAATGATGCTTCTTCTGCAGAGGGTATGAAGGCAGCGAAGCGCCGTCTATTATAACCTCTTCCGCGTGCAGTTCGAAGGGCTGACGCATTTCGGGCGTGAGCAACACCTTGCCGCGCACGGAGAGCGCCGCGCCTACGCCGCAGTGAACTATATTTTCGTAGTCGGCAAGTTTTTCCCTTTCAAGCACAACCTGGCAGTTCTTCTGGCAGGTGCCGTCGTTGAGTTCGATGAAGCCGAAATTTTTACCGTCGCGCACGGTGCGCGCCCAGCCGCGTATGAGCACTTCCGCGCCGTCGAACGAGGCGGCGGAGGCATAGAGCGATTTTACATAAGTTCTGTCCATATAATTCCTCTCACATACAGTGCGGGCGAGGGTGTTTTGCGTAAAAAAATGTGCTGTCTGCCCGTCTGAAAATTATATCCACCAAAAATTATACCACACGCGCGCGCAAAACACAATAATTTTGCCGCATTTTTCCTGCAAATGCGCGTGCGCGCATAAAAATTTATATTCCGACAAAAAAATAAGGTGCGGCGCGGGCAGTTTTCTGCCCGCGCCGCACCTTAAAAATCAGAGCGAAAATGCTATTGAATCGGCCATACTGCGCACTCTTCCTTCCTCTTCGGTATTCACGCGGAGGTTGTAGGAGAAGTTTGCGTACTCAAAGTAAATACGCGAAAAGCCCTCGGAGGCGTACGCCTGCAACCCGAAGACCACCCCGCCCGAAACATAGCTCGGCAGCGAGGAATAGGGCTCGAGTTCTTCCAGCTCTACCCCGTCCGCCTCCACATAGACTTCGGCGGGAATATCATCGAAGGAAAAGCGGACGTACCACACGCCCACATCGCCCGCAGAATAGCCTTCGCCGCCGTAACGGAACACGTAGTGCGCGCACTCGGCAACATTTCCGCCGTCCACAAACGGCAGAAGCGCCTTTTCTCTGCTGCCGAACGCGGCGTCCGTCCTTTCAAACTGCACAATTCCCAGCGTATCCACCTGCAGTGCCCCGTCCCGTTTTCCCAGCGTGAACACAAGCGTCAGCGCGACGGCGACGACGATGAGCGCCGCGGCAATGTACCATACGTATGCGGGCAGTCGGCGCTCGATGTGCAGACTGCTGCCTCCCGCGCTGTCGGCCGCAACTTTCACGTCGGCAGTCACCCTCTCCCTTGCAACGTCCTCCATTGCCTGCTTTGCGGGCAGCGTGACGCTTGCGGGAGGAAGCGGCTCCTCCCCGACGAGAGCGGAAAACAATTTTTCAATTTTCTCATCTCTTTCTTTTCTTTTCATTATGCACCCCTCCGCGGCGAAGAAAAATTCCGCGCCGCCGTCCGCATACGCGGACAAACCCGTTTTGCCTTTCAGTATATATAACGGCCGCGGCGGCCGTTTTGTCCACTAATCTTTTAGCATGCCGCGCATCTGTTGTTCGGCTTTGACAATCTGCTTTGCCACGTAAGATTTGGACTTGCCGAGCTCGGCGGCTATCTCCCGCACCGTCATGTCCATAAAGTACTTCATGAAAATCATGCGGCCGAGTTCGGGCGGATACAGCGAAGATATCAGTTTTTCCACCGTGAGCCGCGCGGCGGACTTCTCCTCCTCCCCTCCGCCGTCCGAAAGGGCGTGAAAGTCTTCAAGACTGGCGTCCGGCCTTATCTTTTCGGCCGCGCTGAGAGCGGTATTTTTTACCACTCTGCACACCCAGGCGTAGGCGTTTGTACCCTTTTTATAGCCCGATATGCCGCGCACAACCTTTAAAAGGCTGTCCTGCACGACCTCTTCGGCGGTGAAGTTGTCGCCCGTGACGGAGCGCGCTATGAACATCATCACCCTGCCCATGCAAAGATAGAGCTCGTCCACGCCGCGGCTGTCGCCCGAGGCTATGAGCGACAGAGCATATTCAGTTTTGCGGCGAATTTCTTCCGTCATAGTCTCTTCCCGTGGCGGACGCGCAAGGCGCACGCGTATATCGGCGGGCACGCTGGCGCGCGCAGATATTTTTTATTAGCATACCCGAATTGCCCCGTCAATGTCAAAGATATGCACAGACATTAAAAAAATTTTGTGCGTTTCGCGGACAAAGCGGGGAACTTTAAAGTTATATATGTTGAGAAAAGTTTAAAAAGACAAGGAGAAACTTAAAAGGAATGAAAAAGAAAGGTACGGTATACGCCGTAATCATTGCGGTATGGCTGTGCTGTACGGGACTGCTTGTGTGGTCGCTGTACAACATAGCCGTATCAACCGAGGGGTATCCCGCGGGGCGCAGAGTGTTTATCATAATAATGCTTTCGGTAAACACCGTGGTGCTGGCGCTTCTGTGGCTGGGCAGTCTGAAAGACTTTATTTTTTCGGCAACGTATGCCGTAATGCACAAAAAATTTGACAAAATTTATGCAGGCATAGGCAGATACGATCCCGCGCTGCACGGCGCGCCGCGATTCCTGCTGTTGTACTGCACCTGCAACGACTTCAATGCCGAGGCGCTTTCCGCCTGCATGAAACAGAAGTACAAAAACTTCAGAACGCTCATTCTGGACGACAGCTCAGACGAGGAATACCGCGTACGCATTGACAGATTTGCAGCCGAGCGCGGAATAGAGGTGATAAGGCGCGCGGACAAAAAGGGCTTTAAGGCGGGAAACCTGAACAACTGCCTGAGCGGACGCACGGACTACGACTACTTTGTGGTGCTTGACAGCGACGAGATAATACCGCCCGACTTTATAGAAGGCGTGCTGAAATACTTTGCGTACAACAAAAAGTGCGGCGCGGTGCAGGCAAGGCACACGGCGAGCGGCGGAAATAACGTATTCCAGAAACTTATGGGCCTGAGCGTAGGCAGCAACGGCGAAACCGTGCAGGTGGTAAAAAACTTTTACGGCGCCAACGCGCTGATAGGCCACGGAATGGCGATAAGCCGCGAGTGCTACGAAAAGACAGGCGGCTTTCCGCTTGTGGTTGCCGAGGACATATCCTTTGCCGTAAAGATAAAGGACGCGGGTTTTGACGTGATTTACGCGCCCGACATACTCTGCCGCGAGGAGTTCCCCGTGGACTATGTTTCGCTGAAAAAGAGGCAGTGCAAGTGGACGCAGGGCAACCTTGAATACATGAAGAAGTTTGACAAGGAGATAAACCGCTCCTCCATGCGCTGGTTTGAAAAGCTGGACCTCAAACTTTCGCACTACAGCCTGCCCATAGTGCCCGTGTTTAGCCTTGTGCTGACGCTGTGCACGCTTGCGCTGGGCTTTGCGGGCTACCCCGTTATAAACTACGCGCTGGGCATTTACGTCATTATGATTGTATTCCTCTGCTCGCCGATGATACCCGACCTGTTCGTGTACAGAAAGAGCAGAAACGCGCTGCTGCTTTTGCCCTATTTCATTGTGAACATAGCCACATATGCCTCGCTTGCGCCCATGATGATACGCACGGTGATTGCGGGCATGTTCGGCAAAAAGGCCACGTTCATAGTGACGCCCAAACGCTCGGAAAAGTTCGGCGTCAGGGAGATACTCAGAAACACGCGCGATTCGCTTGTCTTCGCACTTATAATAGGCGCGCTTGCCCTGCTGGCCTGCGCAAGCATACTGCCCGTGATATTTGTGGTGGCAGGCTGTCTGCTCTCCCCCTTTATAATCGCGCTTTCAAACATTTCAGTAAAAAAGAGCGAGGAGCGCGGCGACTATATCCCCGGCGGGGAGACGGTGCGCGAACTTCCGCTCAAGTCTGCACCCGCGCGCCACGCAAAGATAGCAGTGCGCATATAAAACCCCCATATCTCAAGGCAGAAATAACGGCAAAAAGCGCAATGGTTGCGGCATATGTGCCGCCTAAATTAAAAAATTTACATTCAGGAGACCGCACTCTGCTGTGCGGTCTCCTCCTTTATTTCGCTCTTTGCGGGCAGGTACTTATCCCTGCGCAGCAGTTTTTCGTACGTGACCCCGCCGCGGGTTACGGCAAGGTAGCACACGCTTTCGGTAGAGCCGTCCTCAAGCTGTGCGGACTGCGAGGAGAGCGAATACTGCGCGCCGTCAGAAAGGCCGTACACCTCGCAACGCACGTAATTTTTTCCCGTAAGCATGCGGATATATACGGGGCTTTTGCCGCTGTTTTTGACCTTTAAGTCGCTGTAAGTGCCGCTGACCATTGCATCGCGCGAAGGGCTCACGTAGCCCACCGCAAGGCTGTGCGGGTGATATTCCGTGACGGAAAGCCCCGCCAGCAGAGCGGCATTGTATACGGTGGTGCTGACCTGGCACACTCCGCCGCCCGTACCGTACACAAAGCGGCCCTCCTCTATTATCTTGGCCTTTCTGAACCCGTTCTTTTCGGTGCGCGCACCCACGCGCGAATTGAAGGAGAACACCTCCCCCGCCTGCAGCACGCAGCCGCTTATCTTTTGGGAGGCAAGGCGTATGTTGGATACGCGGGGCGCGTTATCGCCGTCGAAGTAGGTGGTGTACGCCGAAAGCAGGGAGGTTTTGCGTTTAAGCTCTTCCACGCTGCCCTCAGCTTTTATCTTTCTGCACTCCGCCTCCACCTCCGCAAAATCCCCGCCGAAAGCGCGCGAAGAGAGGGACGCAAGCAGCCTTTCACGCAGTTTTTTGCCGTTGCATACCGCGCCGTCCCGACCGCTTTCATAGGTAAACGGCTGACCTTCCCCGCTGTTGAAATAGGCCGCCGCGGGGCGCATTTCTTTGAATTCGGCTGCACATATGCCCGAAACAACCTCGTCAAGGCCGTTGAGATAGTAGTCCACGCGCGCCGAATACTCCCCCGCGCCGCGCACGGAGGAAATTACGCTTTTAATGTTATCGGTAAAGTTTATTTCGGGATAGGAATAGCTGTAAAGGGCGCTTCCCCGTACGGTGAGAGGGTGATTTGCAAGGTCGGACGCAATTGCCTCCCTTATAGCCGCCGCCGCGCGCGAGCGCCTCATTCCGCCCGCATATATGCCGTTTATATACACCCCCGCGGGCAGTTTTGAGCCCCAGCCCCCGAAAATGAGAATGCCCGCGACGAGCGCGGGCAATACTGTCATCATGAATATAATTTTAAGAAAAAAATTTTTCAATTTATTCCAAGCGCCGAAAGAAGTTTTTCATCGGGCACGAAAGCAGGCGTACCTATCGCGCGCGAACCTTCCGCGTAGTGCGTATCCGACCCGCCCGTAACCAGAAGAGAAAACTTTGCGGCGATCTCCTTAAAGTATGCCGTCTCCTTTTCAGTATGTCCCGAATAGACGGCTTCTATGCCGCGCAGACCGCAGTCGCACAGCCGTTTTATGAGCCTCAGCCGCTCCTCGTTTGAAAGGTCCAGCCGCCCGGGGTGCGCAAGCGAGGATATGCCGCCGCACTCCGAAATGGTTGAGAGGGCGTACTCGGGCGTAGGTCTGCCCGCATCCGAATAGGCGGGGCGCCCCGGCGCAAGCATCTCCATGTAAAACGCGGAGGGCGAGGGCGAATACCCCTTTCTTGCCGCCGCGCGCGCCACATACATCGTGTGGACGGGCGAAAGCGGACATCTGCGCTCGCGTATGACCTCGTCAAACGTGAGGCTTACTCCCCTCTTTTTAAGCTTGGAAAGTATGTCCGCCGTGCGCGCAAGCGCGCCGTCGCATACGAATTTTTCAAAATCTTTATAGGTCTGACAATCGGAGTTTAAATTGTAGCCCAGGATGTGCACCTTAACATCCGTGTACGCAGAAATTTCCATCCCGCGCACGCACTTTACGTCGCGCAGGGCACACTCCGCGGCAAACTCTTCGCTGCCGTTCATGTTGTCGTGGTCGGTTAGCGCGGCTATCCCCACGCCGTTTTTCACGCACGTCTGCGCAATATCCGCGGGGGAAAGCATTCCGTCGGAATAGTATGAATGAATATGCAGGTCGGCTTTCATCGCTTTATGGCACCTCCCTCTATGCGTATTTTGTTGGACTGTCTGCCGCAGAGCACCCTTTCGGCGTGCGTGCAGGTGAGTATGGTCTGCATGCCCTGCGCGCGCTCCACAAGTTTCTTGCGGCGGGGCAGGTCGAGCTCGCTCATCACGTCGTCGAGAATGAGCACGGGGTATTCGCCCGAAAGTTGCCTGAAAATTTCCATTTCGGCAAGCTTTACGGAGAGCGCCGCCGTACGCGTCTGTCCCTGGGACGCATAATTTTTTGCGTCCTGTCCGTTTATGATAAAATCAAGGTCGTCGCGGTGAGGACCGCAGCTCGTGAAGCCGAGGCGGACGTCGCGGTCATAATTTTTTTTCAGTTCGTCAAATATTACGTCCCTTATCTCGTCGTCGCTGCCCGCGTATTTTTTCTGCTGGCGGACTTCCAGCTCCTCCGCGCCGCCGGTGAGGCGAAGGTGCTCCTCCTTTGCTATCGGCGCAAGGCGGGTCACAAAGTCCGTGCGGTGGCGCACTACTATCGCGGCGTACTTTGCAAGCTGTTCGTCCCACACGGGGAGGGTGTCGTAGATAAGGCCCGTGTCCCTGTCCTTCAAAAGGTTGTTGCGCTGTTCTAAAATTTTGTTGTACCTCAGAAGCGCCGTGTAGTACGGGCGCGACAGCTGGGATATGGAAATATTCAGAAATCTTCGCCGCTCATCGGGACCGTCCTGAATGAGCCGCAGTTCCGACGGGGAGAAAAATACGCTGAAAATATTGCCGAGCAGGTCGGCATTTTTTGTGATTTTGTTGCCGTTGACCCTTATTTCCCGACCGTTTTCGAATATGGCGGCGGAGATGTTCACATCGCCGTACCTGCCGCAGGCCACGGCAGAAATTTCTGCGCGCGTCTGACCCTGGCGGATGAGCTGTCTGTCCCTTCTGGCGCGGGGAGATACGCCCGTGCAGAGGTAAAAAACGGCCTCGGCACAGTTGGTTTTGCCCTGCGCGTTCCTGCCGTACAGCACGTTCAGCCCGTCGGTGAATGTGAAATTTTCGTCGGCGTAATTTCTGAAATTTTTCAGCGTAAGATTTTTTATGTGCATTTTTTTGATAAAATCTCTTTTATTTTGCGGCGTTTTGTAGTATAATCGAAAAAAGAAATGCGCGGCGCACGCAGACGCGCTTTTTTGCTTGTTGCCCTAAAAAGGCAGAAAAAAGCGCACCCATCCGCCGCAGGGACGGTATTTTGACCTTCCGCGGTCATATTGGCACGATTTTTTAAAATGCGACCGCCGCGGGAAAAACCTTCCGCCGCTTATTATATTATTGTACCACATTTTTTCTGAATTTCAAAGGAACTTTACGCAAAACTTATGTCACCAAAGGGAAACTTCGATTTTTTATTCAATCCTATAAAAGAAAAGATGCGCGAACTTGTTTCGTACATAACCTACACCACTTTTATAGATAAACTTGTGCCGGTGGATCTTGACGGCAGATACATTGTTCTGCAGGCGCCCAACGAAAGCCTTGCCAAGATGATTACGGGCACTCTTGCCGACAAAATGCGCGAGGCCATTGCAGAAGCAGGCGTCGGCGTGACCGACTTCCGCCTTACCGTTGAGGGAGCGGACGGCTACGCATACAACGGGCCCGAAGAGGAGCCCGCCTTTTCCGCGCCCGAAAATCTTGACCCCAAGTACACCTTTGAAAGTTTTGTTGTAGGTCCCAGCAACGAGTACGTATACGCCGCGGCACAGTCCGTTGCCAACGACCCCGCGGGCACATATAACCCCCTTTTCATTTACGGCGGAACGGGCCTGGGCAAGACCCACTTAATGCAGGCAATTGCCAACAAAATAGTGCGCGAAAAGCCTTTTCTGAAGGTAATTTACGTCACCTGCGAACAGTTTGTAAACGAAATCATTGACACAATGTTCACGAGCCGCGGACCAAACTCCCGCGACAAGAGCAATAAACTGAGGCAGCATTACCGCACGGCCGACGTGCTCATTATCGACGACATTCAGTTCATAGAGAATAAAAAGGCCGTTCAGGAGGAGTTTTTCCATACCTTTAACGAGCTTGTTTCCAAGGGCAAGCAGATAGTCATTTCCTCCGACCACTCCCCCAGGGAGCTGGCCGCTTTGGAAGAGAGGCTTAAAACGCGCTTTTCGGGCGGACTGCTGTTCGACATTCTGCCGCCCGACTACGACACAAAGGTTGCCATTTTAAAGCGCAAGGCCTTTGAAAAGAAGTGCGTTGTGCCCGAAGACGTGCTCAACTTCCTTGCAAAGGACAGCGGCGACGACGTGCGCACGCTTGAAGGCAGACTTACCAAAGTAATATTTGCCTCCCGCCTGCACGAAGAGCCGATAACGATTGCTCTGGCGCGCTCGGCGCTGAGCGAGGCGGTATCCGAGGACGGCAAGGAAGAGGTTACGGCAGACGTTATAATTTCCTCCGTAAGCTCGTTCTACCATATGAACAAGTCGGACATACTCGGCAAGAGCAAGAAAAAAGAAGTGGTAATTCCCAGGCAGATATGCTGCTACCTTATGTGCGAACTGCTCTCCCTTCCGCTTGTATCCATAGGCAAGGAGCTTGGCGGCAGGGACCACACCACCGTGCTGTATTCGCGCGACAAGGTGGAAGAGATGTGCCGCATAAACGACAGAATTGCCAAAGACGTGGACGACATAAAGAACATAATACTCAAAAAGTAAGTTCTGTTTGTTTAAAATAAGCGCGCTGTGCGGCGGGAAAAATAGAATTGCCCCCGCAGTATGTCGCAACTAACCCGTTAAAACTATATCATGCCTGAGCGCGGCTCGGGCATTTTTTTAAGGTACGAAATGTTAGATTTTGATGAAGGACAATTTGACGTTGTAGTAGTCGGCGCGGGACACGCCGGATGCGAGGCGGCGCTTGCCTGCGCGAGAACGGGTCTGCATACCGCCATTCTGACGCTCAACCTGGACAGCATTGCATTCATGGCCTGCAACCCCTCCGTGGGCGGCACGGCCAAGGGACACCTGGTGCGCGAGATAGACGCGCTGGGCGGCGAAATGGGCATAAATGCCGACAAGTCGGCATTGCAGATGCGCATGCTCAACGTGGGCAAGGGCGCGGCCGTGCAGTCGCTGAGGTGCCAGTCGGACAAGCACGCCTACCACACAGAGATGAAGCGCACGCTTGAACACACCGAAAATCTGCGCATACTGCAGGCCGAGGCGGCGGAAATACTCACCGAGGACGGCAAGGTCTGCGGCGTAAAGACGACGTACGGCGGAATTCTGCGCTGCCGCGCGGCCATACTGTGCACGGGCGTATACCTCAACGCCGAAACGATAACGGGCGACGTTAAAAAGAGCAGCGGTCCCAACGGCTTTGCCCCCGCCACTGCGCTTACGAAAAACCTTATAGAGCTTGGCTACAACGTGCGCCGATTCAAGACGGGCACGCCCGCGAGGGTGGACGGCCGCACCGTACACTTTGAAAGGTGCGAACCGCAGTACGGCGACGATGACATTCTGCCGTTTTCCTATATGACGGAGCACCCCGTAAAGAACAAACTGCCGTGCTACCTCACCTACACAAACGCGCGCACGCACGAGATAATACTCTCCAACCTGGACCGTTCGCCGCTGTACAACGGCACGATACTCTCCACGGGGCCGCGCTACTGCCCTTCGATAGAGACAAAGGTTGTGCGCTTTTCCGACAAGGAGAGGCACCAGCTGTTTCTGGAGCCCGAGGGCATAGACACACTTGAAGTATACGTGCAGGGCATGTCCTCCTCCCTTCCGCACGACGTGCAGAAGGATATGTATCACACCGTTGCGGGACTCGAGGACTGCGACATAATGCGCTACGCTTATGCCATAGAGTACGACTGCATAGACACGCTGGACGTGTATCCCACCCTTGAATTCAAGAAGGTTCAGGGACTGTATACGGCGGGACAGATAAACGGCACGTCGGGCTACGAGGAGGCTGCGGCGCAAGGACTTATGGCGGGCATCAACGCCAGCCTTAAAATACGCGGCAAGGAACCGCTGATACTGCGGCGCGACGAGGCGTATATAGGCGTCATGATAGACGACCTTGTGACGAAGGGCACGGACGAACCCTACCGAATGATGACCTCCCGCGCGGAGCACAGACTGGAAATAAGGCAGGACAACGCCGACTTCCGCCTTACCGAAAAGGGATATGAGTGCGGACTGGTAAAAAAGGAGCGCTACGAGCGCTACCTTGCAAGAAAACGCAACTACGAAGACTGCCTGACGGCGCTGAATATGCGCGTTCCGCAGGCCGAGGCGGACGAATTTTTAAAGTCGATAGACTTTGAAGGAACGGAAAAGTCGCTCACATATGCAGACCTCATCCGCCGCGGAGTTACGCTGAAACAGTTAGAGGAAAGGTTCGGCAAAATCTGCGGAGAGGACGAAAGCGCGGCGCAGTCGGCGGAAATTTATATCAAGTACGAAGGCTACCTGAAAAAGGGACTGGAGCAGATTGCGCGTGCGCGCAAGCTGGAAGAAAAGCGGTTGCCGCCCGACATTGACTATCTCAAAATAAGCGGTCTGCGCCTTGAGGCGCGCGAAAAGCTGGACAAAGTCCGCCCCGCATCGCTCGGGCAGGCTTCGAGAGTTCCGGGCGTAAACCCCGCCGATATAGCCGTGCTCATACTCTATTTAAAGTAAAACATTTTTGACAGATAAGGTTCCTGCCAGGCAGGAACCTTATTTAATTTATGGCGGTATTTGCGGCATATGTGCGGGTCAATTGAATTTTTGCGGCAATAACGGCGCGGCGCAAAAAGGGCAATTAGTTTTACAAATTTTCAGGCCCGCCTTGACCTATTATTGTGTTCTTTCACATTCCGTTTATCCCCGACCGCGAATTTAAAGAGATGCATAATTCGGCACGGCGCGGCAAAAATACAGAAAAAGCGCGGGCATACATATATTAAAATCGGGGTATGCCGATTAAAATAAATGTAAAAAGCGCGCTGATGTACCTGGGGTACGCGGCGGCGTGCATATTTCTGAACGGAGCAGTCAGCGGCGTTCCGCTTTCGCTGGGGCTGTACTTTTCGCTTATCATATGCGGCGGAAATCTGATTGTATCCCCCCTGCTGTACATAGCCTGCTCCGCGGTGCACGTAAAGCTTATAACCTTTCTGTGTGCGCTGTTTGAGGGAGCGTTTCTTGCGGGCATTGTAGCCCTGTACCGCCGCACGGGCAAGAAAATAAGGTTCGAGGCGGCCGTATATGCGCTGATTGCGCTTGCGCCGTTTGTGGCGCTCTCCGACTGGAATGCGGGCGGCGCGCTGTATTTTATACCGGACGACTACGCCGTGCGCGCCGTTGCCGCGGCCGTTACCGTGATATTTTTTCTGTTCTGCTACAAGAGCGTGTACGCCCTGATATTCCGCCTCGGCAGATGCCTGCTGCGCGAGGACGAGCTGTTCAGTCTGGCCGCGCTGTATGCGGGCATAGGCACGGGCATTGTAAACCTTGCGGGCGGGTTTGCGTACTGCGCCTTTTCCGCATTTGCAACGGCGATGTGCGTGCGCTTTTTCAAAAGTCCCGCCGCCGTGCTGTGCGCGCTTGCATTCAGCGTCCCGCCCGCATTTACAGACTTAAGCCTTGAATACGTTACGACCTACGTGATTATAAGCGCCGCCGCCCTTCTTTTTGCGCGCACGGGCAGAGCCGCCTCCCCCCTTGTGGTATGCGCCGCATTCTGCGGCTTCGGCTACTTTGAAGGCTGGTATTCCCAGGGCGTAGCGGCGGCCATAGTAAAGGCGTGCGCCGTTACGCTGTGCTGCGTGCTTGCCGCCATTCCCTCCGAAAAGCGTCTGCAAGGCATTATGGACCTGCTGACCGTGAAAAAAGTACTTTCTGAGGCGGCTATCAACCGCGAACGCGGCCGCACGGGGGAAAAGCTGTTCAAAATAAGCGAAGTATTCCGCGAGGTGGAGTGCGCGTTCCGCAGCATGGACGGCCGCGGGGACGAAAACAATGCAAAAAAGCGCGTGGCGACAGAGCTGAAAGAACGGCTTTGTTCGGGGTGCGAAAGGCGCGCAAAGTGCGCAAAGAGCGTGGTATATACCGGCTTTGCCAAACTTGTTGAGGCGGGCGCCGTAAAGGGCAAGGTAAACCTTATAGACCTGCCGCCCGCCGTTACGCAGAACTGCACCCGCTCCGCCGAGGTGATACGCGAACTCAACTCACTTCTTGCCGAGTACCGCAGATTTATGACGGAGACGGAGAATGCGCGCGCGGGCAGGGTTATGCTTGCCGACCAGGCGAGGGGCGTAGCCGCCGTGCTGAAAAACAACGCCGTGGAGCTGTGCCGCGAGCGGCGCGGAATGGGCGAGGCCGAAAAAAATATCGTGCGCACGCTTGCCTCCTGCGGAATTTCCTGCCCCGAGGTGTACTTCAACGGCGAGGACAACGACGAAATTTGCGCCGTGATTGTGGGCGACGGCAACATAGACGACATAATTTCCGCTCTGCAACGCGCCACGGGCATAAAATTTCAGTTACGCGAAAAAACTGACTACGGCGGCGGAAAGAGGTGTTACATATTCTGCCGACCGCCGCGCTACGATGCCGTTTTCGGCGTAGCCGCCGTAAAAAAGAAGGGCGAAAAGGCCTCTGGCGACACGCACTCGGTCATTCGAATAAACGAACACCGCTTTCTAATGGCGCTTTCGGACGGAATGGGCAGCGGAGAGTACGCCAACAAAGTTTCGCGCACGGCCATTTCGCTGATAGAGGCATTCTACCGCGCGGAGATGCCCGAAGGCACCGTGCTGGATACCATAAACAAACTGCTCACCTTTTCGCGCGACGAGCGGTTCGCCTGCATAGACATATGCTCGGTAGACCTGAACACGGGCGGCGCGGAGTTCGTGAAGATAGGTTCGCCCGTGGGCGTAATACTGCGGCGCGGCAAAGTAAAGGTGCTGGAAAGTTCCAGCCTGCCGATGGGCATACTGGACACCCTCCGCCCCACCGTAGCCAAAGAAAAGCTGGAGGACGGAGATATGCTGGTGTTCATGAGCGACGGAATAACCTCCGCCTTCTCCTCCACGCCCGAGCTTGTGGAATTTTTGCAGTCGTTCAGACCGCTCAACCCGCAGAACCTTGCAGATAAACTGCTTGAAGGCGCGCTTGCGCGCACGGGCGGCACAGCCGAGGACGATATGACTGTGCTGTGCACGAGGCTATTTTTATCCGAACCCGACTTGCAAAGCGACAGTCTGCCCGAAGCCGAACAGGCAAGCGCATAGCCGCTATATGCAAAAGAATATGACGGCAACACATTGCAGAATGCGGCGCGGCAGAATCTGCCGCGCCGCATATACGCTGAAAAAAGCCCCGCAAAGAGCGGGGCAATCATATTTATATGAGCAGGCGTAACGCCGCGGGGAAATTACAGTCTGCCATTGTCCTTAACCGCCTTTCTGAGCCAGGCGGCAACCTTGCGGCCGGGGATTTCCTCCAGACGGAACTGCCAGTTGCCCGAAGATACGGAGGGCACGTTCATTCTTGCGGAATTATCCAGCCCGAGGATGTCCTGCACGGGAATTATGCACATATCCGACTTGCTGCCCAGCGCGCACATTACAAGCGCGTGCGCGGCGTCCTTGCGCGAGACTATGGGGAAACTTACCTTTTCATACCTGAGCGAAGAGCGCAGAAGTTTTATAAATGAGGCAAACTGTTCCTCCGTCATTCCGCCGACAAAGCCGAAGGCCGTGTCGTTATCGTGCGTGCCAGTATATGTAACCGAATTGGGCTTTATGTGGCGGGGAAGGTACTCGTTTTCCGCATTGCCGTCAAAGGCGAACAGCATTATCTTCATTCCGGGGAAGCCCGTATGCGTACGCAGGCGGACAACGCCCTCATCTATCACGCCGAGGTCCTCTGCTATCACGTTGAGATGGCCGAGCGCGCGTTCAGCCGCCTCGAAGAGCTTTATGCCCGGGCCGTCCATCCACTCGCCCGTTTCGGCGGTAGTCGCACCCGCAGGCACGGCATAGAACCTGTCAAAGCCGCGGAAATGGTCCATTCGGACTATGTCGTACAGCTCATAGGAGCGCCTTATTCGCTCAATCCACCAGCTGTAGCCGTCCTTTGCGGCCGCCTTCCAGTCATAGAGCGGGTTGCCCCAGAGCTGACCCGTGGCCGAGAAGTAGTCGGGCGGCACGCCCGCCATCATTACGGGGTTGAGGTCCTCGTCCAGCATGAACATATCGGGACGGGCCCACACATCGGCGGAGTCGGCCGCCATATACAGAGGAATGTCGCCTATAAGTTTTATGCCCTTGCCGTTTACGTATTCGCGCAGTTTTTTCCACTGAACGGAGAACTCGTACTGCAGAAACTGCCAGAAACAGTACTCCTTTTTGTACATGTTTTTGCGGAACTCGTCTATCACGGGCTTTTCCTTGAACTTGTACGCCGTGGGAAAGTCGTGAAAGGTGCCGCCGTATACAGATTTGAGTGACATGAACAGCGCGTAGTCGTCAAACAGTCCGCTGTCCACAAAGGCGACAAATTCGGGGTCGTTGATGTTGAAACGGGCATATGCGCGGCGCAATGTTCTGTAACGCATGTTGTAGAGCGCGCCATAGTTGACCTTGCCCGCAGGCATTTCTGCCTCTTCAAGCTCCTCGTCGTCCAGAAGTCCCTCGTCGCGGAGCTGTTCAAGGTCGATAAAATAGGGGTTGCCCGAATTGCAGCATACCGACTGATAGGGCGAATCGCCGTAACCCGTCTGCACGAGCGGAAGAATCTGCCAGTACTTTATTTTACTCTTTTCAAGGAAATCGGCAAACTCATAGGCCTCCTTGCCTAGCGAACCTATGCCATACTTATTCGGCAGAGAAGATATGTGGCACAGTATGCCCGCGCCGCGTTCAAATCTACGTTTAAGCATAATACCCCTCACGGATAAATAAAAACTTTATTTTCTTCCGCACGGACAAAGCGTACACGGCGGATAACTCTTTTATTTGCGGCATACTGCCGCCCCAATTTGCATTATCTTGGCTATACTGCCGCGCCGATTTGCTCAAAGCATACGCGCAGCAGCGCCTAAAAAATTACTTTGAAAGCAGCTTTTTGATGCGGGCCACGGCCTCGGCGGTGACCTCTTCGCTGCCGAATGCGGTAAGGCGGAAATAGCCCTCGCCATTCACGCCGAAGCCTGCGCCTGGAGTGCCGACTACCTGGGCGTTTTCAAGCAGATAGTCAAAGAACTGCCAGCTGGTCATGCCATTCGGACATCTGAGCCAGATATAGGGCGAATTTTCGCCGCCCGTGAACCATATGCCCAGCTCGCGCAGACCATCGGCAATCAGCTTTGCGTTGCGTCTGTAATAATTGAGGTTTTCCGCCGTCTGGGCAAGACCTTCGGGAGTGAATACCGCCGCCGCGCCGCGCTGTACAATGTAAGGCACGCCGTTGAACTTTGTAGTCTGCCTTCTCAGCCACATCTTGTTGGCCGAAAGGTTGCCGCTTTTAAGCTGTTCGGGAACTACCGTCCAGCCGCAGCGCGTACCCGTAAAGCCCGCCATTTTGGAGAACGAGCAGAACTCTATGGCGCACGTCTTTGCACCCTCTATCTGAAAAATCGAGCGGGCGAGCGAATCGTCGGTGACAAAGCATTCGTATGCGGCGTCGTATAAAATCACCGCGCCCTTTTTATTGGCGTAGTCCACCCACTCCTTAAGCTGCGCCTTGCTGTACGCCGCACCCGTGGGGTTATTGGGCGAGCAGAGATAGATTATGTCTGCGTCCACGCCGTAATCGGGCATGGGCAGAAAGCCGTTTTCGCTGTTGGCGTTCATGTACACGATTTTGCGGCCCGCCATTACGTTGGTGTCCACATATACGGGATATACGGGGTCGGGAATGAGCACCGTATTGCTTTGCGCGAACAAATCGAGAATGTTGCCGAGGTCTGACTTTGCGCCGTCCGAGATGAAGATTTCGTCAGAGGCGAGCTGCGCGCCGTGACCCGCATAGTAGCCCGCTATCGCGTCCTTCAAAAAGGCGTAGCCCTGCTCGGGACCGTAGCCGCGGAAGGTAGCTTTGTCGGCCATTTCGTCCACGGCGCCGTGAAGGGCGGAAATTACCGCGGGAGCGAGCGGCAGAGTAACATCGCCTATGCCGAGGCGGAGCACTTTTTTATCGGGATTGGCGGCCTGATATGCCGCAACCTTTCTGGCTATTTCCGAAAAGAGGTAGCTGTCGCTTATGTTAGAATAGTTGGTGTTTAACTTCATGATTTCACCCTTTTAAATTTTTTAATTTGCAGGCTAAAACTGCGTTATTTGCGGCATATGTGCGGGGCAATTTGCAAAAATGCCATATTATTATATGCCGCGGCAAATTATATATTTATGTTTTTTTGCCGCATTGAATTAAAAGCTGCGACAAAATGCAGAGACTGCG
>DVMA01000001.1 GCA_018715195.1 Candidatus Coproplasma excrementavium
CATGATGTCAAAATTCCTCGGCGAAAGGGGAATTAAGGATTCTGAAATAAAGGCCATGAAGGGCAAGGCGGAGGAGGCTTTCAAGTACGTAGCCGAAAACCGCGGCAAGGACGAACTTTTCATGGGCTGGACGGAACTTCCTTATAACCAGACCGAAATAGTTGCCGATATTTTAGCAACTGCCAAAGAAGTGCGCAAAAACTTCAAATACTTTGTCGTTCTCGGCATAGGCGGCAGTGCACTCGGTCCCTCCATGGTGTTCAACGCACTCTGCCATCTTCATCATAACGAGCTCAATTCCAAGGCACGCGGCGGCGCTCCCAAATTCTATGTTGAAGACAACGTTGACCCCGTCCGCATGAAGTCTCTGCTTGACGTTATCGAGCCTGAAAAGACCTGCTTCAACGTCATTTCCAAGTCTGGTGCAACTTCCGAAACGATGACCCAGTACCTCATCATTTCCGATATACTCACCAAAGCAGGCGTTGACCTTTCCAAAAACCTTATCTTCACCACCGATGCAAAGAAGGGTAACCTTATAAAGATTGATGAAGCATTCGGCGGCAAAATCAAAAAGTACGTTCTTCCCGACGGCGTCGGCGGCAGATTCTCCGAACTTTGCCCCGTAGGTCTTCTTCCCGCAGCCGTTCTGGGTATCGATATAAAGGGACTGCTTGCAGGCGCAGCTTACATGGACAGCATCTGCAACAAGCCTCAGATATCTTCCAACCCCGCGCTTGCCTGCGCAACCCTTATGTACATAACAATGCACCAGGGCAAAAACATTCACGTTATGATGCCTTACAGCGATAATCTCCGTCTTCTTTCCGACTGGTACTGCCAGCTCTGGGCTGAAAGTATCGGCAAGCAGGAGGACCTTGAAGGCAACGTGGTAAACAGCGGCACAACCCCCGTAAAGAGCCTCGGCGTAACCGACCAGCATTCACAGGTTCAGCTCTATACCGAAGGTCCTTTCGATAAGGTTATCACCTTCATCTCCGTTGATAAGTATGCCTGCGAAATGCCCATACCTCACGGCTGTGAAGATATCCCCGATGTAGGTTTCCTCGGCGGTCACAGCATGCAGGAACTCATCCAGGCAGAAAACAAGGCAACGGCATATGCGCTTATGCGTGCAGGCAGAATGAACTACACCATCCGCGTACCCGAAATCAATGCGTTCACTCTCGGCCAGATAATGTTCCTTCTCGAACTGCAGACGGCTTATGCGGGTGCAATGCTCAACATCAACACCTTCAACCAGCCCGGCGTAGAGGCAGGTAAAAAGGCAACGTTTGCTCTGCTCGGCAAAAACGGTTACGAAGCCAAGAAGGCTGAAATCGATTCCGCTCCCGAACTGGACAGCAAGTACATTGTTTAATCTGTCTTAACAGTAAACTTCAAGAGCGGGCGGCTGTTCAGCCGCCCGCTTTTTGTATATCATACTCTTCGCCAAAGCATAAAAGGTGTTCGTGTTTTTGTAACTAAAACTGTGAATACTATCTGATTATTGCAAATATAACTTGTAAAGAACTATATATTATGAAAATAAAACTATGCGTTATGCGGAGTAAAAAATGTCACCTTTAATAATAGTCATAATAGTTGTGTGTGCCGCGGTACTTCTTGTGTGCGCATTCATGCTCGGCTTTGCGGTATATGCACAGCACAAGGGGTTCGGCGGCAGGTTCGAAAAGAATCCTCTGCTAAAATATTTTACGCCGGAAGAATTTAATCTTAAGACAATACCGGTTGCAACAAAGTGTCACAATGTTCAGCTTAAAGGTTTTATCTATTACAAGGGCGACCTTGTTTCGGCAAAGAAGCTTATAATTCTTTCCCACGGAATGGGACCCGGGCAGTGCGCCTATACAACCGGCATAGCTTTTTTCTGCAATAACGGTTGCGCCGTGCTGGCTTTCGACTGTGCGGGCAGCGGGCTTTCCGGCGGCAGGTCGCTCGGCGGACTGGAAAATTCCACCCGCGCGCTTGTTGCGGCGTACCGCTTTGCCGTCTCAACGCCTATGCTTTGTAACCTTAAAATTTGTTTTGTCGGCCACAGTATGGGAGCGTATTCCGCGCTCTGCGCCACAAAATTTGTGCATCCGCAGTGCGTGGTTGCATTTTCCTCGCCCGAAAGACCTTCCTTGATGGTGGAGCGCGGAGCGGCCGAAGTAACGGGTGCCGCGTTTGCAAAATTTCTTCGCCCGTTCGTAAAGGTTCTTTCATTTTTCCGATTCGGCAGTTATGCAGACCTTTCGGCCAGTCGTTGCATTGCCCGAAGCGGTGTTCCCGCACTCGTGTTCCACGGTGACCGCGACAGGGATGTACCGTTGCCGCTTTCGGCATATGCCCGTCTTTGCTCTTCGGCTGAAAAGGGTTCTGCCATACCTGTATATTGCGCAGGCAAGGCGCACAACCCCTACAATACGATTGCCGCGGAAAAACTTCTGTGCGAGCTGAAGGAAGGCCTTGCCCGTTCCGAAAAAATGAGCGAGGAGGAGCGCAAAGAGTTCTTTTCTTCACGCGATTATACAAAAATATGTGAAGAGGACAGTGTTGTCATGAACCAGGTTCTGACATTTATAATGAGCAATTGAGTGATATTCAGCCGCGCGGCAAATTTTATATTACATTTTTCTTACACTTGTAATTTATTTGTAGGAATTATATGGTATATAAAAAATTCTTATGCGATGCTTGACAATGAAATTTTGCTCTGTTACAATGACATTCGTAGCATAAAAAGCATAACCCAAAAGTTATGCAGATCGGATAGGATGGCGGATGTCCTGCTGTTTTGTTCGGTCCTTTTTTTATGGAGTGGCAGGGGTATTTATGGATCTTTTAAAGGGCAATGTGAATAAAGTCTTTTTCCGCTTTTTGTTTGCGGCCATAGGCAGTGTTCTCATAACGTGCATATACTCGCTTGTGGACTGCATAATGGTGGGGCAGTACGAGGGTCCTGACGGCGCTTCGGCGCTGGCAGTAGTCATGCCTGTATGGAATATGATGTTTGCCTTTGCCAATCTGTTCGGGCTCGGCGGTTCGGTGCTTATGAGCAACCTTCGCGGCAAGGGGCGTGGAGCAGATGGCAACCGCATGTTCACCTGCTCGTTTATCTGCGTCTGTGCGGTAACTGCAATAATGCTGCCTCTTTTTGCTGTATTCGACGGGCCACTCTTAAGACTTTTCGGCGCAAGGGATAACGAGCATATTCTTTCGCTTGCGCGCGACTATGCTTTCTGGCTTAAATTTGCTATGCCGTTTTTCACCATAGGGCAGTTTCTCGCCGTGTTTGTGCGCAACGATAATAACCCAGTGCGCGCAATGATTGCCGTATTTTCAGGCGGCATTTTCAATATCATAGGCGATTATCTGCTTGTATTTGTGGCGGATATGGGCGCTGGCGGCGCGGGACTGGCAACGGCAATGGGACAGTTCATTGCAGTATGCGTACTGCTTACGCACTTTATCGGCAAAAAGAACACACTCCGCTTTGTAAAGCCTGTCGGCTTTCTGCGTGCGGTGGGCAATATGGTAAAGGTAGGCTTCCCCACTTTTGTAATTGATATGGCTGTTGCGCTCTCGTCTACTCTGTTCAATAACCAGATAATGTTCTATTGCGGAGCATCGGCGCTGGCCGTATTCGGCGTGATAATAAATGTTTCAATGGTGGTGCAGTCAGTCTCGTCGGGCATAGGCCAGGCAATTCAGCCAATAATATCAGTAAACTACGGTGCAGGGGAGGGGGTGCGCGTAAAAAAATTCTTCTTCCGCGGACTGGGTGCGGCAGCAGTTTTCACAGTCATAATTGCGCTTATATGTATGCTTATGCCAACGCAGCTGATATGGGCGTTCATGACGCCCTCGCAGGAGGTGTTGCAGATTGGTCCTGGGTATATGCGCACATATTTCCTTGCGTTCATATTTATGCTTTTTAATATATACGCCACGTATTATCTGCAGGCGGTAATGCGCACTGCGTTGTCGGTTGTCGTGTCGCTTATACGCAGCTTGGTGCTCAGCGGAGGACTCGTTCTCATTCTTCCGGCGGTCTTCGGCGGCGACCTTGTGTGGTGGGTAATGCCCATTGCGGAGACGGTGACGGCGATAGTGGCGGCGGTCATTTTGGTTCTTTGTCTGCTTGACAGACTTCCACCGCAAAAATCTGGTCAGAATGTAAATTGAGGCGCGCATATGCCTTAACTATCATATAAAATAAATGCGGCGGACAGAATTTTCTGTCCGCCGCATTTTGCATAATTTATATAATATGTATTCAATGCTTTAGCCGTGCTGTTGACGCTTATAAAATTTTCTTTATAGGCAGAGTATCGCAAAGCTAGGGGCCTTGCTCACGCGAACCGCTCGTAGTTCGCCATCCGGCAAGGTCACCACACGAAAAAACGGACAGCTGTTTGCTGTCCGTTTTATGTTAAATAAACCGTACGGGAATCTGCCGTATCCC
>DVMA01000050.1 GCA_018715195.1 Candidatus Coproplasma excrementavium
CAAAGTGGGTGGATAATCCCTGCGTAACGGCATACCGCATAAACGAGAGAATGAGCGAGGTATGTCCTTTGCTCGATGCTACGGGGCTGGACGATGCCCGCATAATTCAGGCCGTGACTGACGTGGACAAATATTTTGCCAGCCAGGATTTCGGCATGGACCTCTGCGGCAGATACGCGCCTTTCTGCGCGATATGCGACAAAACCCAGCCGTTCCCCTGCGGACAGGCATATTTAAGACTCAAAGCGGTGGAAGGTTTCTCCACGAAGGCGCTCACCGCTCAGGAGGGCGGCCAGCTTGTAATAAACATTCCCCGCTGGGATGATGCGCTCACCCAGGCGCTTGAAGAGGCAGTTTCTGCGGAAGTGGAAACTCTTCCCGTTGTACAAAACGGCGGCGCGCTTGCGGCAGCATCGGCAACGACGGATCAGATTACCGCAACGGCACCCCGCCGCGGATTCAGAATAGGTACTGCAAGGCGTCGCAGACCGCAGCAGCCCGCTGAAAACGAAAAGGACGACTGATTTAAAAAATTATTTTTGACATAAAAACAGAGGAGCAGTAAATCAGCTCCTCTGTTTTTTGTCTGTGCTTATTCATAATGCACGCTTTGTAACAATTGCCCGTTGCAAGTGCACACTGAGGCAATCGCAAAACGTAACGCAAAGCAATCTGTGTTTTACAAAAATAAAATTTATTTGTCCTCCGTCGTAGTGGTCACAGATGTCTTATGCGTGACTTTTTCCCTTGTAATCTGGCCCGACGAATTCTTTATTACCGTGCGCGTGACCGTCTTTTCGTAGCGCTCCATATGGTAGTAGAAGTTGGACTGCTTCAGCCCCGTTTCATTGAGCGCTTCTTTAAGCGTAATCTCTTTGCTTTTGAATTTTTTGACCGCCGACATAAAGTTTTCGGAGTATACTGCAGGCGGTCTGCCGAATTTCACTCCGCGTTCCTTGGCAAGCTTGATGCCCTCGGCCTGCCTGGTGCGGATATTTTCGCGCTCGTTTTCTGCAACAAAGGAGAGAATCTGCAACACAATGTCTGAAATGAACTTGCCGATAAGACTGCCCTCGGAAGTTCTTGTGTCAAGAATGGGCATATCCAGCACGATTATGTCGGCGCCTATCTTGTTTACGATGTTGTTCCATTCCTCGGTAATCATTTTGTAGTTTCTGCCGAGACGGTCAATTGACTTTATCACAAGCAGGTCGCCCTTTTTAAGTTTGCGCATGAGCCTTAAATAGCCCTTGCGCTCAAAGTTTTTTCCGCTCTTCTTGTCGCAATAGATATTTTTGTCATCCACCCCGAATTTCTGAAAGGCTTCCAACTGTCTGCTGAGATTCTGGTCGCGCGAAGATACACGCGCATAAGCATAAATCATTTGTGAAAACTCCTTTTTATCAAGAATATCACTTTCAGGCAGTATAAAGCAGCAATTAACGGTTATTACAAAAAAAATCAGCCTGATACGCGGGTTTCTTTGACAAATAACTTTGATTTTGATAATATTATAAAAAAATAACAGTAAATTTGCCGCCGGGTAAATGAATGCGTTGGCCTCTGCATCGTTAGGCCTTGAAGATGCAGAGTTTGCCGACGTTTTTTTATTTTACGGCGCAGGGAGAAGAGATGAACGCCTGCAAAGACCGCACTCTTTTAAAACAGTTTGCAAAGTATGTATCGCTCAGCGTGCTTGCAATGGCAGCAATATCTTGCTACATACTTGCGGATACGTATTTCATATCCCTTAAACTGGGCGAAACGGGCCTATCAGCGCTCAACCTTGCTCTGCCCGTGTATTATTTCATTCACGGCACGGGGCTGATGCTTGGAATGGGCGGCAGCACGATATGTTCGTTTTACAAAAGCAGAAATAAGGCTTGGCAGGCGGACCGCATTTTCACTTGCGCGCTGTATCTTGCCGCAATATTTTCTGTTTTATTCTTTGCGGCGGGAGCGTTCCTTTCAGACGACATCGCCACGCTTTCGGGCGCAGATAGTCAGACATTTGCAATGACTGAAATTTATATACGCGTTCTTCTTTACTTTTCTCCCGCGTTCATACTCAACAACGTGCTTGTGTGCTTCATAAGAAACGACGGAGCGCCGCGCCTTGCAATGCTGTCTACTGTGTGCAGCAGCCTTTCAAACGTCATATCAGATTATATTCTGATTATAATCTGCAATATGGGAATGTTCGGCGCCGTGCTTGCAACGGGACTTGCACCCGTAATAG
This sequence comes from Candidatus Coproplasma excrementavium, assembly GCA_018715195.1. GTDB lineage: Bacteria > Bacillota > Clostridia > Christensenellales > Borkfalkiaceae > Coproplasma > Coproplasma excrementavium. Next base: position 2,240 of record DVMA01000050.1, read on the forward strand.
GAATAGCAATTTCTTCGGCGCACTTCATAAGGCGCAAAAATACTTTCCGCGCGGTGAAATGCGTGCCCGACATAAGAGGGGCGGGAAAAATATTCGCTCTGGGGTTTCCATCGCTGGTAGAACAGTTTTCCGCGGCGATAGTAATTCTTGTATTCAACTTTATAATTTTAGACATAAGTGGTAACGCGGGCGTGGCCGCTTACGGAATTGTGGCAAACATATCGCTTGTAACTTCCGCCGTATTCAGCGGAGTATCGCAGGGCATACAGCCGCTGATAAGCCGCGCTCACGGCGAGGGCGACACAGCAAGGGAGAAAGTTCTGCTAAAGTACGCCATTATAACGGGAGTTATTCTTGCCGCGATAATCTATGCCGTCTTATTTTCGTTTGCAAAGCCCTTGGCCGAGGTGTTCAACAGCGGAAACAGTCCTGATCTTACGCTTACGGCGGCGGAGGGAATACGCATATACTTTTCCGCGCTGATATTTCTCGCAGTCAATGTGGTGGCGTGCACATTTTTTTCTTCGACCGAAAGGCCATTGCCCGCACACATCATTTCACTCCTGCGCGGACTCATCGTGATAATTCCGTCCGCTTACATCTTATCCGCCCTCAAAGGTTTTACGGGAGTCTGGCTGGCCTTCCCCGCAACCGAGGCAATAACTGCCGTAGTCTGCGCGGCAATGCTCGCCGTATGGCTGAAAAAACATATTCAGCAGAAAAAATAAAATTCTTTTGCATGCGCAAAAAAAACAATTCAACTATATTTTACATATTTTATGGTGAATTTACAAATAATTTTATATACTTTTCTTGACATTAAAAATAATTTATCTGTCTGAGAGAAAAGGCGCGGCAATAAAAACTGTATCTCCGCGCATTGCTTTAAACACGACAATAATATAAATGTAATTTATTGTAAATATAAGAACACATTATAACTATGGTAAACTTTTGCACAATCTTCATAAAACTGTAACCTTACGTCAATAATTGCGGAGTAAATTATAGGCATAAAAACAAAATGCTCTTTTGACAGAAAGGAGAAGTGCATATATGAATAAAGCAGTAAAAATTGCCGTAGTCACGCTGTGCGCGGCAGCTGTAGCAACAACTGTTCCCGCTCTTGCCGCATGCACATCGTCGCAGACGTTTGTCACATCCGTTACAAAAACGGGCACAGACAGCACGGGGGATATTTACACCGTATATTATTCGGACGGCTCGACCAGCAGTTTCACAATACCGACAACTTCGGATACGCTCACCGCTGACGGTTTGTATGAAAAATACAAGGAAGAGACTGGTGAGGACATTTCGTATGAAGAATTCCTGGAAAAGTATATGGCAGTCAACGCCGACACAACGGCGACAGTTACAAACTATTGTCTGCAATCAACACTTAAAATTTATTCGCAGTTTGTGGAAACTACCTATTCGTTCGGCGGCGGCTGGCACGTTCAGACTATGTCCGACTATGCTATATATACGGGTGCCGCAATCATATATCAGATGGATGAGAGTGCAGACGGGTACAGTTATCTTATAACCAATTATCACGTTGTATTCGATAACAATGCAGACGTATCCAAAAATGGCGGAAGCAAAATCGCGCTTGAACTGAACGGCTATCTCTACGGCAGCGAATCTAAACCTGTTCCGACAGAGGAAAAGGATGCAAACGGCTACACCGAATACGATTACGGCGAGTACGCCATTCCGCTTGAATATGTGGGCGGCTCCATTACAAACGACATTGCTGTTCTGCGCGCAAAAACTTCTGATATAAAGGCCGTGAACGAAAATGCCTGCGAAGTGAAAATAGCCGATGAGTACTACGTAGGCGAAACGGCGATTGCAATAGGCAACCCCGAGGACGGCGGCATAAGCGTGACCCGCGGCGTAATCAGCACGGTAAACGAACAGATAGCGCTGGCCATAGATGATACGACAAGGGCATACCGCTCAATGCGTATCGATACGGCGCTCTACAGCGGCAACTCCGGCGGCGGGCTGTTCAATTGCGACGGCGAACTCATAGGCATTACCAATGCGGGCAACGGCGACGACCAGAACATCAACTATGCTGTTCCCCTTGAAATAGTTACAGGCGTTGCAAACAATATAATCTACTATGCAAACGACGGCGACGAAAGCACAAATGACGGATATGACATAACATTCGGTTTTTCAGTTGAAACGACTAATTCAAAGTATGTCTACGACCAGTCCGTCGGCTACGGCGAGGTATTCGAAGATGTCAACGTAAGTGAAGTAAATGAGGGTTCAATCGCCGAGAAGATGGGTCTGCAACAAGGCGATATCGTTAAGTCGCTTATTATAAACGGCAAAGAGATTGAAATTGACCGTTCGTATGACATTTCGGACCTGGCGTTCACGGTACGTCCGGGCGATATGGTAAACTTTAAAGTCGAAAGAGCGGGAGAGAGCGTCACGCTCACCGAACAGACAATAGCTTTTTCCGACCTGACAGCTATCGATGGTTAAAACACTCATATGCATGCCATATTTATAACCCATTTATGCAAGAGGGCCGCGCAGTACTGCGCGGCCC
>DVMA01000051.1 GCA_018715195.1 Candidatus Coproplasma excrementavium
GCAGGCCTGGGGGTCGTCTTCAACCAACATCAGTGTAAGTTTTTCTTCCATAGTTTAACCTCGGATTTAATTGCTGAATATATGATAACACTAAAATCGATAAAAAACAATACTAATTACAATGATAATTAAAAAAATTTTGCAAAAAGGTTAAAAAAATGTAGTTAAATTGCTTAAAAATCACTTGCGGTAAAGTGCAAAACAGCTAAAACAAGGGGATAGCAATGTATGCAAACAGTCCTGTCTGCATAATAAATAAGGTTTGCAAACGTAGATAATTGTAAAAATATTTTGCCTCAATTCTGCACAAATATCCTGATTTTAAATAAAAAAAATTCACGCAAAATTTAATCGCACATATGATAAGCGAAAAAATAGCAGAATCTGAATTCTATTTTATTTTTAAAGCAAATAAACTATTTGATTTTTAATTTTATTAAATATTTTATTTAAAAAAAATGGGTCTGATTTATCAAAAACAACGTGTGGGAAGGGCGCTATTACGTTGTTTAACGTGTTGTCCGGATGAATGGAAAAGACTATCATAGCGCCGTAAAAAGCGCATTTTTGCCTTGAAATGACGATATTTTCAGATTTTCATAGTACTATGTGTGATATAATAGTATAAATTTTGCGTCTAAATAAGAGTGTTTACAGACTGCCTTTGCCCGCATAAAAGTTAAATTAAATAAAAAATAATTTTATAAATTCAAATTGTTGATTTTTTGATTATTAAAGGAATCTGTTTGGTTAATTTTCTGATTATTATTCAAAAAAATTTCAGCGACGACTGATTTAAATCTTAAAATCACTTTCAAAATTTCGTCTTTTATGTTATTATTTTGGTTGTATGAATGTTTACTCAATCAGCGACCTTCACCTTTCGGGTGTAAATCCCAAGCCTATGGATATATTCGGCAGCGGGTGGGAAGGTCACTTTGAAAAAATTTGTGCCGACTGGAATGAAAAGGTCGGCGATGACGATATTGTCCTCATCTGCGGCGACATAAGTTGGGGCATTACGCTGGAAGAGGGGCTCTTTGACCTCAACCGCCTCAAGGAGCTAAAGGGCAAAAAGGTCTTTATAAAGGGCAACCACGACTATTGGTGGAATGGCATAACCAAACTGCGCGACCGCGCACCGGATTCAACCTTTTACTTTTTGCAGAACGACGCCGTACGCCTTGGCGATACAGTAATCTGCGGTTCCCGCGGATGGAGCTGTCCAGGCAGTCCCGACTATACGGAGCAGGATAAAAAGATTTATCTGCGCGAAGCCGAACGCTTTAAGCTATGTTTTACTTCAGCCGCCTCGCTCAGACAGGAGGGGGACAAGCTTATTGCAATGATTCACTACCCTCCGTTCAGTTTAAAAAACGCAGAAACGCTGTTTACGCAGCTTTTTGAAGAGAATAAGGTGGATGTTGCCGTGTTTGGACACATTCACGGAGACGCATTCTTCCCTTTCCGCACAGAAAAAAACGGCGTAGAGTACGTTCTCACCTCGTGCGATAAAGTCGGATTCCGACTTCAGAAAATTCTTTAAAGAAGTTTTTTAAAAATTTTACTTTGCAGATGTATCCCCTCCGCAATTTGCCGAGGGGATTTTTTTATCAAAGACGGCAAAGGCATGTATTGGTTTTATATTCTTAATAATATCCACTTTATTTATAATAGTTCTGTTGTCTGCTTTCAGTTAATTTTTTTAATCTGCGGCGGATTGGTCAGGGATTTATCATTGCCGTTTGTTGCTCCGTTCTCAGCTTTATAATCCTTAAGCGCGGGCACGCTATATATTCGCGTTTGCCTTATATGCGGTTATGTTATATCACCCTTCACATTATATATAATATGGTAAAGAGTAAGATGGCAACGGCAAATGCTTTAACTTTATCTTAGCGGCGTTTAATGGCGGAGGGAAAAGAAAATACGTAAAGAGTTGCGCTACAAATTTCCGCGTTTTAATTTTGCGTTTTTACTTTACTTTGACCGCCCGTTGTGATATAATCTTTCCGATAGTACGATATAACCGATTGGTACGACATTATCACAATAAAAAGCGTACGCGCAAGGCATTGCGCAAGCGTGTTTTCAAGAGATGAATATGGCGGCGATATCTGCAATTGCTGGGGGAATAACGTCCCGCGCGCAAACTAACAGAATAAATGATTTACACAGCGGACTTACCGTTCGGCATTTATAAATTTTTTATACATTGCCGTGCGGAATAGCCGCTTTTTTTGTGTAAAGGCCTTATTTAAGGCTGACTGCCTCAACCGCTGAACCTTAAAGGTTTTTTCAATCGAGCTACTAAATTTTCAAGAGGATTATATGCTGAAAACTAAGGACTTGCTGGGGCTTTATCACACCTCGGCGGAAGAGATCTGCGAGATCCTGGAAAGGACCGCACACATGAAAGAGCTGCTCAATCAGGGCAAGAAGTCTGAGAAGACGCTTGCGGGCACGGCTCTTCTGACGCTGTTTTATGAAAACAGTACCAGAACGCGCACTTCGTTTGAACTTGCTGGCAAATACCTCGGCGCGCACGAAGTGAACATTGCCGCGGCGTCCAGCTCGGTACAGAAGGGCGAAACGCTCATCGATACGGGCAAGACGCTCGACTCTCTCAAAGTTGATTTCATAGCCATACGTCACCCTCTTGCGGGCGCACCCAAGCTGCTTGCGGAGAACGTAAAGGCGTCAGTAATCAATGCGGGGGACGGCATGAACGAGCATCCCACCCAGGCGCTTTTGGACATGTTCACCATGCGTGAAAAATTCGGTAAAATAAAGGGTCTCAAAGTTGCCATACTTGGCGATATAAAGCACAGCCGCGTGGCAAAATCCAACCTGTTCGGTCTTTCAAAGCTTGGCGCGGAGGTGTATATGTACGCGCCTGCAACGCTCATGCCCAAGGAGATTGAAAAGCTCGGCGCACACGTTTGCAGAAGCATGGATGAGGCGATAGAGGGCGCGCACTGCGTAATGGGTCTGAGGATTCAGCTTGAAAGGCAGAAGGGCGGACTTTTCCCTTCGCTCTCGGAATACAGCAAATTTTACGGCGTAAAGGACGCAATGCTTGAGCGTGCGGACAAGAACGTTATAGTAATGCACCCCGGTCCCGTGAACAGGGGCATAGAGCTTACGCCCTCCGTGATAGAAGGCGAAAACAGCGTTATATGCGAACAGGTTACCAACGGTCTTGCAACAAGAATGGCCGTACTGAGCCTTTTGAGAGAGTACAGGGAGAACAATTTATGAAATACGTTATAAAGAACGGCTCGGTTGTGTTCAGCGACGGCGTAAGGCCTTGCGACATACTTGTAGAGGACGGCAAGATAGCAAAGATAGGCGAAAATCTTCCCGCAGAGGGAGAAGTGATAGATGCCGAAGGGCTTCACATTTTCCCCGGACTTATTGATATGCACGTACACCTCCGCGAACCCGGATACGAGGGCAAGGAGGATATAGAGAGCGGCTCAAAGGCTGCGGTAGCGGGCGGATTCACGCAGGTATGCTGCATGCCCAACACCAATCCCGTAAACGACAACGCCGTAGTCACCACATATATAAAGTACCGTGCGGAAAAGGTAAATCTTTGCAAAGTCAACCCCATAGGCAGCATAACCAAGGGCGAAAAGGGCGAAGAACTTGCCGAAATAGGCAAGATGGCGGCAGCCGGCGCGGTAGCCATATCGGACGACGGCCGTTCGGTAATGGATTCCAAGATAATGCGCCTTGCAATGGAGTACGCAAACGACTTCAACATAAAGTGCCTCTGCCACTGCGAGGATGAAAACCTTGTTGACGGCGGAGTGGTGAACGAGGGACTCAACTCCACCATAACGGGACTCAAAGGCAGTCTGCGTGCGGCGGAAGACATAATGATTGCGCGCGAGATAGCTCTTTCCGAGAGCCTTGACATACCCGTGCACATCTGCCACGTATCCACATACAGCGGCGTGGAGATTATCCGCAGCGCAAAGGCGCGCGGCGTAAAGGTTACGGCGGAGAGCTGCCCTCATTACTTCTGGCTTACCGACGACGTGATAAGGGATTTCGATACCAACACCAAAGTAAACCCTCCCATACGCGAGGAAAAGGACAGGCAGGCGATAATAGCGGGACTTATGGACGGCACGCTCGACTGCATAGTCACCGACCACGCACCCCACGGCAAAAAGGACAAGCAGGTTGAATATTCGCTTGCCGCGTTCGGCATAAGCGGAATAGAGACCAGCTTTTCGCTCTCCTACACAAAGCTTGTAAAGGAAGGGGAAATGACCCTTTCGCAGCTTGCCGAAAGAATGAGCGCCGCACCCGCGCGCATACTGGGACTTGAAGGCGGAAAGATAGAGGAGGGCGGCGTAGCCGACCTTACGATTGCCGACCTTGCTGCAAAGTACGTGATAGACGGCGAAAAGTTCGTGTCCAAGGGCAAGAACACGCCTTTCAACGGCACGGAGGTGTACGGCCGCGTAGCCTACACCATAGTTGACGGCGACATAAAATACAGCGCAAAGTAAAAAAATTCAGCCGCGCGGAAAAGGCGTCGGCGGATAAAATATAAGAGAGAATTTAAAATTTTCAGGAGCGGATATGATTGACAGACTCATCAAAAAGATAATTGAAATGCAGAACCCCACCTGCGTGGGACTGGATACCAGCTTTGATTACCTCCCCGATAACATGCGCGAGGATATGGCCACATTCGAAGGCGCGGCCGAGGCCATAACGGAATTCAACATGAACATCGTGGACAAGATAAGCGACATTGTCCCTGCCATAAAGGTGCAGGTTGCCTACTACGAAATGTACGGCTATGAAGGACTCAAAGCCTTCAACTACACTATAAATTATGCCCTCGGCAGGGGTATGGTGGTAATTGCCGACTGCAAGCGCAACGATATCGGCTCCACGGCGGGCTGCTACGCCAAGGCATATCTCGGCAACACCCGCATAAACGAAAAGACCATGCGCGCATTCCCTGCGGATATGGTCACAATCAACGGCTACCTCGGCACGGACGGCATTGCGCCCTTTGTAGAGGAGTGCAAAAACTGCAACAAGGGTGCGTTCGTGCTTGTAAAGACGTCCAACCCCTCCAGCGGAGAAATTCAGGACCTCATGCTTGAAAACGGCAAAAAGGTATACGAGCATATGGGCGACCTTGTTGCCGAGTGGGGCAAGGACCTCATCGGCAAGTACGGCTATTCCGATATAGGCGCGGTTGTGGGCGCAACCTATCCCGAACAGGGCGAACAGCTCAGAAAGCGTCTGCCCCACACCTTCTTCCTCATTCCCGGCTACGGCGCGCAGGGCGGCTCTGCGGAGAGCATAAAGGGCTGCTTTGACGAGCGCGGCCTCGGCGGCATAGTCAACAATTCCCGCGGCATAATCTGCGCATACAAAAAGCCCCGTTACAGCGGCATGAGCTATTACGAAGCTGCGCGCGCGGCCTGCCTTGACATGAAGGAAGACCTGGGCAAAGCGCTCGGCAGAATGGGCAGATAAATGAGTTTTGTCGGCGGAGAATGCGGCGCAGGCCGAAAAGTTTTCCCGCCGATATTTTGAAACGGCTGTTGCCATACGGCGCAAAGCCATTAAAGTATACAGATTTATGAAAGAACTTCTTGCAACGGTAAAAGAAAACAAACGCATAGCGGAGGGCATCTGGGCGATAACGCTCACTCTGCCCGAAAGCGTCGGCGAAATAAAGGGCGGACAGTTTGCCAACCTCTCGGTGGGCGATTCCGCCTATCCGCTCAAAAGGCCGCTCGGCATATGCTCGGCGGAGGGCAACGACGTAACCCTCTGCTACCAGCTCAAGGGTGAGGGAACGCACCTCATTTCGCAGAAGGAGGCGGGCGAAAAGCTCTCCGTTCTTCTTCCGCTGGGCAACGGTTTCGACCTGGGCAACGCAAAGAACGTGGCCGTGATAGGCGGCGGTGTGGGAATATTCCCTCTTGCGGCCGTGGTCAGGCAGCATGCGGGCGCGGTGAACTTCCGTTCCTATATAGGCTTCAGGGGCAAGCAGTACGCCTGCCTTGAAGATGTGTTCTCCAAGGGCGGCAGCCTCACCGTAGCCACCGACGACGGCAGTATGGGAATGAAGGGCAACGCCGTCGGGGCATTCCTTTCTGACTATAAGGAGGGCGCGGCCGACCTTATAATATCCTGCGGACCTCCCGTAATGCTCCGCGCGCTGAAAGAAGCGCTCAAAGAGCGCGGCATAAAGACAAAGTGCCTCGTATCTTTGGAGGAGCGTATGGGCTGCGGCATAGGCGCGTGCCTTGTATGCGTATGCAAAAAGTCGGACGGACACAACGCCCGCGTCTGCAAGGACGGTCCCGTATTCGATATAAACGAGGTTGAACTTTAATGAAGTCACTCTGTTGCGCGCATAAATCGGGCAAGATTTCTGCCTCTTGCTTTGCGGAGGCGGAATATGTCTGATTCAAGGCGCGAAGTAATTGCCCGCCGCAACCGCAGTGCGGAGATAATGAACATAGTGGTGGCTGTAATCGCCGTTGCGGCGCTTGCATACCTTATATATCTTGCCTGCACGGCGGAAGATACGGGAATGATTGCAATGGGCGTACTGCTGGCGGTGCTTGCCGCAGCCATTGCGGCATATAACCTTGTGCAGGTGATACTTGCGGTAAGGCAGCCCGAAGAGCTGATTGTTCAGTGCGGCGCGGACCTTATCATAAAGGGCAAAAAATATATAATTGCAGATATTTCCATGGCAACCATAAAGCTGCACAGAAAGAACGGCGGAGAATTTTCCACTGGCGATATAACAATTTCGCTCAAAAAGGGCGGCAAAGTGGTATGCCGCGGCGTTGCGGACGCGCAGAACAGCTATAAAAAGTTCTGTGCGCTCATTTCGGGCGGCGTAAAGACTAAAAAAGGGTAAAAAAATGGCACAGTTATCTGTTAAAATATGCGGAGTAAACTTTTCCAACCCCGTAATCGCGGCAAGCGGCACGTTCGGTTTCGGAAGGGAATATAACGAACTCTACGATATTTCCGCCTGCGGCGGCGTAAGCACCAAGGGTCTCACCTTGGAGGAGCGCGCGGGCAACCCCGTTCCCAGAATAGCCGAGGGCAGGAGCGTAATTTTAAATGCCGTAGGACTTCAGAACCCCGGCGTTGAACACTTTATACAAAACGATCTCGACTGGCTTAAGTCAAAGACTAGGGTGGTTGCCAACGTAGCCGGCCGCACGCTGGAAGATTATGAGGGCATCTGCGCCCGTCTGGATGGACTTGTTGATATGATAGAGCTCAACATCTCCTGTCCCAACGTGCGTGCGGGCGGAATGGCGCTCGGCATAAAGCCGCAGAACGTGGAGGAGGTTACCCGCCTCTGCAAGGCCGTGCTGAAAAAGACGCCGCTGATTGTAAAACTTTCGCCCAACGTGGAGAGCATAGCCGTCAACGCCCAGGCCGCACAGCGCGGTGGAGCGGACTGCATATCGCTTATAAACACGCTCACGGGCATGGTTGTGGACATAGAAAAGCGCAGACCGATAATCGCCAACAACACGGGCGGCGTATCGGGCGCGGGAATAATGCCGATTGCCCTTCGAATGGTGTATGAGGCGGCTCACGCCGTAAACATACCCGTGATTGGCATGGGCGGAATTTCAAGCGGCAGGGACGCGATAGCCTTCATGATGGCGGGAGCTTCGGCCGTGCAGGTGGGCACGGCAAACTTTACGGACAGTTATGCCATTCCCCGCATAGTGCGCGAAATGGACGAGTGGCTTACCTCCCACGGCATAGCGCACGTAAACGAAATAGTGGATACTCTTAAACTCAACTGATTGCGCCCGCACTTGCGGGCAACGGTTTAAATATTTTTTGCAGGAGAAATGATATGGAACTTACATACAAACAGCGTTTCATTAAATTTATGGTAGAAAACGGCGTGCTTACTTTCGGTGAATTCACTTTAAAGAGCGGCCGCAAGGCGCCTTATTTCATAAATACGGGCAACTACAAGACGGGCGCACAGCTTGCTCGTCTCGGCGAATACTATGCCGAATGCATAGTCGATAACAAAATAGAGGGCGAAACGCTTGTCGGACCCGCTTACAAGGGCATACCCCTTGCGGTGACCACGGCCGTTGCGCTCTTCAATAACCACGGCAAGGACCTCAACTACTGCTTCGACCGCAAGGAAGTAAAGGACCACGGCGAAGGCGGCATGTTCGTCGGCAAACAGCTCACGGACGGCGAAAAAGTCATTCTCATAGAGGATGTAATGACGTCGGGCAAGGCCCTTAGGGAAATGCTTCCCAAACTGGAATCTGCCGCAAACGTGCAGGTTACGGGCATGGTAATCAGCGTGGACAGACAGGAAAAGGCTCTCAATTCCGACCTCTCCGCCGTTCAGGAGGCGTACAAGGAATTCGGAATAAAGGTATATTCCATCGTCACTATGCAGGATATTATCGACGCCATCGAGCGGGGAATAATTGAGGGAAAGCAGTACCTTGAAAAGATGAAGGAATACCGCAAAGTATACGGTGCGTAAAAATTTATTATAAAACGCGTGCGGAGCAGCTTGTCTGCTCCGCACGCGTTTTATTTCAAAAAAATATCAGAACGTGCCGAAGGAGTATCCGTTTTGCTTGTAGTACTGAATTATCCGCCGCGTAGCCTCTGGCGTGGACGTCTTTGAGGTGGAATCGTGGGACAAAAGCACAATGTTGTCCTTGCCCGCGGAGGAACTCACCGCGTTTTTAAAAAGTTTTTCCGCGCCGCTCATTCCTGGTTCGGCGTCGCAGAGGCTTGCGTTCCAGTCAACGTATTTCATTCCGTGCGCGCGCACGGCCGCCACAAGTTTTGCGTTCAGCCCGTAGGAGCCGCCCGGGAAACGGTATACCGCGGCGCGTCTGCCTGTATATTTTTCTATTACGTCGTTGCAGCGGTCAATATCTGCCAGCAGGGCGCGCGGCGAGCTGTAAATATCCTTGTATTCGTGCGTGTATGAGTGCACGGCAACGGTGTGTCCGCTCTCGGCCTCGCGCCTTATCAGGTATCCGCGGCGTTCGGCCTGCCGTCCCACGATAAAAAAAGTGGCTTTCACGTTTTCGCTGTCCAGTACGTCTAAAATTTTCGGTGTTATGCGGTCACTCGGACCGTCGTCAAACGTAAGGTATACGGTCTTTTCGGGTACGCGCGCGTGCGCCTCCGCCAAAGAAAAGGTCTGCCGCGCCCCGTAGTTCAGCCCGTAAGCCACCCACAGCACGGCAAAGGCTACGGCAAGTATGGCCGCCGCGGCGGCAAAATATTTCCTGTTCATACAAATAATAATGTGCAGAAATCAGTAAATTAAAAGCGCGCAAAGTTTTTTAAAAAAATTTTGTTTTTATGAGTAAACGGCCGAATGCGGAGCATACTGATTGTATCGGAGGTAATAAAATGAAACTCAATAGCGGTGATAATGCACCTCGCAGCGGCTCCTATAAGATCGTTGACGCCCAGGGCAGAACTGTAAACACAATCTATATTGCAGAGGGTGAAACCATGCCCCCTACGCAGACCAGCGGTTGCCACTACGAATTCATGGGCGAAGAGTAAATTTACTTTAAGAAAAATTGCATAAATAATTTTGCAAAGAGCAGGGCGGAGGAACTTTAGTTCCTCCGCCCTGAATTTTTTTATATTCAGTTTTCAGCGTTTTCTTCCGTGGGGGCGGAATCGGCCTCTATTATAAACAGTTTCTTGTTTCCGCCAAGCAGTTCTTTCGGACACTTTTCCTTCGGTCCGGAATATAACGTCTTGCCCGAACTTTTGCGGTAAATGGTTATGTTGCCCCGCTTGCCAAGGCTTAAAATTTTGTCGTAAACATCAAAGCGGGTGGGCACGTCTGATGTCTGAAATGTGCTGTCTTCATCGTTTCCAGCTATCTCTATCGTAAAATATTCGCTGCTGCGTTTGTATGTGGTTTCTTCGTCCTCGATTATCGTTATCGTTGCTTTATCTATATTCCACTTTATGCGGTCGCCTTCTGCTGAAAAATTGCCGCAAAGGTCTGGAGTGTTTTTTATCATTTCATACAAATCGCCTACATTTTTAGGTATGGCGGTACGCAACCTTTTCTCTTTAGCTGAAAAGGCGCTCGCATATGTTCTTGCCAGATAAATGCAATCTGGCAAAGGAAGGCTGTAAGGGTCTTCGTCCTGGAAGAGCATGGCTTCTGTAAATAATTTTGCTTTCAGTCCTGAAGATTCGGAAATGCCTTCTGAAAGTTCCTTCAGCAACTCTTCGGGGGAGTAAATTTTTGCCTTTTTCCCTCTGCCGTAACAGAATTGATAATTGCGACCGTATTCATTGTAAGAAATCGTAAGTTTGCGTTCGTTGGGAAAAAAGTATAAAGTGTCGTTGTATTTAAAGTAATCTGTTTTTTCAGGCAGTCTGCTTACGTACTCAATGGGCAGATTGCGTTCTCTTGCAGAATTGTAAAAAATATATGCGCCGCTGTAAAAAATTTTGTCTTTGAATGGCTTTTTAAAGTCCTTGAAGTAAAAAGATTTTTTATAGTTTCGCTTGTCCTTTATTCTTATAAACGGAATAGAAAGCCAGAAATATACAATGAATATGGGGAAAATCAGCAAGGCCATTATTACGGAAAACAGGTCTCTCTTTCCGTTGACATTTTTGGACATAATATTCTCCTTTGCGGTTAAATTTTATATTGTTTAACTACCCTGCAAAATAATTGGTTATTTTACTGTTTTTATAATTTCATTTTTTTGTACGCTAACCATATTATCACAAAATAGTGCAGAATGCAATATGGCTGTACAAAAACGCGGCTTAATGTTGCGCACAGGCAGCAAAATTATCTCGCTCACCCAGGAACAGATAGCAAAATATATAAGCTCGGCGCGGGAAGTTGTGTCCGGAACGCTGAAATATTTTGTGGGTGAATGCATAGTGGAAGTGGCGCGTAATGGCGTCCAACAGATAAAAAGAGATTGCAGGCGCTTGCGCTCTCATAATTATCTGTGTGACGCAGTCACAGACGGCCGCAAAAAAATGTGCTAATCTGTATATGAACTCAAGATAAGGAGGAATTATATATGAGAAGCATAACACGGCTTGAACTGCAGTATGCGCACAGATTTTACGGATTCAGAGGCGAGGCCCAGTATCTGCACGGACACACCGGTATTCTTACAATCGAGGTGGAGGATAGCATAGAACCCGGGGTGAATATGGTTTTCCCTTGTAACGAAATTCAGAAGACGGCTTGGAACATGCTCAAAAATTTTGACCACGCGCTCATACTGCGCCGTGACGACCCGCTTCTGCCCGCCATTCTCGATGTGTATGAAAAGCAGGGTATAAGGGGCGGCGCACCCAATAACATCATGAAGGGACCCGCCTTCGAAACGGAGCTTGCCAAGGCTTATCCCGAATGTCGTCTTGTCGTAACAAAGGAGACGATGACCGTTGAGGGTATGATTAAAATTGTCTACGACCTTTTAAAGGATAAACTCAACATAGCAAAGATTACGTTCTCCAGCGGAGTAAATGCCGCCAGCGAAGAATTTGTAACCAGAAATAAAATAGACCGTTGTCCTCTCTGCGGAATTGCGCTCAACGAAAAGGGCGTTTGCCCCAAGTGCGGCTATAAAAAGGGATGATGTGTGAACCTTAATAAAATTAAATTTCCGATTAGTGTAAAGCAAATGTTTGCGGCGCATTAACTGTACGAAGAATGCTCCAGATGGGGGGAATTTTCCTCATCTGGAGCATTTTGTACTAACCACAAATAAAGCCTGCCAAATTTATGGCAGGCTTTATTTGAGACAACCACTGGCTATGCCAGTGGAAAAGAACTTTAGATTTAGGCAATTGACATAAAAAACTCCGCTAAGTAAGATAAAAGCGGCTAGCGACCGTAAATCAAACAAAGCGGAGGATAAAAGATTTGAAAAACAAACCAATTAACGAATATAGTTTAGCACAAGGTAAATAGCCTCGGGGAATAATAGCAAATAGCAGATTCGTCAAAATAGTGTTAGTTAAAATTTCGTTGCATAGACCATGTTTCGTGGATAAAAATGCTGTCCACGGCAAAAACCTCGGAAAACGATATGTTTTCCGAGGTTTTTTGCTATTTTTCGGGCAAAAACGGGACTTTTACGCACCCTCAAAACAGGTTTTGATTTTGTGCTGTCTTTTGACCGTTTTTCATGCAAAACAGGACTTGAACCCTGCGATTTTTTGGCGCCCAAATTTTATTTCGAAAATTTCT